>NZ_JBHUWD010000057.1:0-18601 GCF_042670205.1 Luteimicrobium sp. NPDC057192
GTACCGGCGCGCGCCCCCGCTGAGTGCGTACTTTTTGTGCGACACACCGGGCGTGTCGCACAAAAAGTACGCACTCAGCGGGGGTGGGGTCGATCAGGAGGAGGCGACCGGGAGGTACACCCGTCCCCCGGCGTCGGCGAACTCCTCGGACTTCTCGGCCATCCCGGCCTCGATCGCCTCGACGCTCGTGAGCCCGTGCTCCTCGGCGTAGGCGCGCACGTCGGCGGAGATCCGCATGGAGCAGAACTTCGGCCCGCACATGGAGCAGAAGTGCGCAGTCTTGGCCGGCTCGGCCGGCAGGGTCTCGTCGTGGAACGCGCGGGCGGTATCGGGGTCGAGCGCGAGGTTGAACTGGTCGGTCCAGCGGAACTCGAAGCGCGCCTTCGACAGCGCGTCGTCCCGCTCCTGCGCCCGCGGGTGGCCCTTGGCGAGGTCGGCGCTGTGCGCGGCGATCTTGTAGGTGATGACGCCGACCTTCACGTCGTCGCGGTCGGGCAGGCCGAGGTGCTCCTTGGGCGTGACGTAGCAGAGCATCGCCGTCCCGGCCTGCGCGATCATCGCGGCGCCGATCGCCGAGGTGATGTGGTCGTAGGCGGGGGCGATGTCGGTCGCGAGCGGGCCGAGCGTGTAGAACGGCGCCTCGTCGCACCACTCCTCCTCGAGGCGCACGTTCTCGGCGATCTTGTGCATCGGCACGTGGCCCGGGCCCTCGATCATGACCTGCACGCCGTGCGACTTCGCGACCTGCGTGAGCTCGCCGAGGGTCCGCAGCTCGGCGAGCTGGGCGGCGTCGTTGGCGTCCGCGATCGACCCGGGCCGGAGCCCGTCGCCGAGCGAGAACGTCACGTCGTACGCCGCGAGGATCTCGCACAGCTCCTCGAAGTGCTCGTACAGGAACGACTCGCGGTGGTGCGCCAGGCACCACGCCGCCATGATCGAGCCGCCGCGCGACACGATGCCCGTGACTCGGCGCGCCGTCAGCGGCACGTACCGCAGCAGAACGCCCGCGTGCACGGTCATGTAGTCGACGCCCTGCTCGGCCTGCTCGACAACGGTGTCCCGGTACACCTCCCAGGTGAGGGCCGCGGGGTCGCCCTTGACCTTCTCGAGCGCCTGGTAGATCGGGACGGTCCCCACGGGGATCGGCGAGTTCCGCAGGATCCACTCGCGCGTCTCGTGGATCTGCTTGCCGGTCGAGAGGTCCATGAGGGTGTCGGCGCCCCAGCGCGCGGCCCAGACCATCTTCTCGACCTCCTCCTCGATCGACGAGGTCACGGCCGAGTTCCCGATGTTGGCGTTGATCTTCACGGCGAACTTCTTGCCGATGATCATCGGCTCCTGCTCGGGGTGGTTCCGGTTCGCGGGGATCACGGCGCGCCCGCGCGCCACCTCGGACCGCACGAGCTCGACGTCGACGCCCTCGCGTGCCGCGACGAACCGCATCTCGTCCGTCACGACGCCGGCCCTCGCCCACGCGAGCTGGGTACGGGCGGTCCCGCGGTCGGTCGGGGCGGCGTCGGGCACGCGCCACGACGAGCGCAGCCGCGAGAGGCCGGCGCGGACGTCGACCGGCGCGGGCGCGTCCTCGGTGCCCTCGGTGTACGGGCCGGAGGTGTCGTAGACGTCGAGGTGCTCACCGTTGGTGAGGTGGATGCGGCGCACCGGGACCGCGAGCGGGATGGCGGCTGCGTCGTCGGCGGCGGGTGGCGGGACGGGCACGTACACCTTCGTGGAGCCCACGATGGGGCCCGTGGTGATCGTGGCGGTGCTGCTGGCAAGCGCGCGCGGGCGCGCAGAGCTCTCGCTCATGGGTGTCTCCCTACGTCGGCATGACCCGGACAGGTTCGTGCGGTCGGCGACGCGTCAGTCGCCCTCTCAGCCCGCTGCTGCGGACTCCCGTGCTGTGCAGTTGTGCGGCCCACCCTAGCGCGCCTCCGGAGCGCAGCCCGGAGGCGCCGCCGCAGGTGGGACCGCTCAGTGCCAGTCGCTCACGCGCACGTCGGCCGGAGCGGGCTCGCCCACGCCGGTCTCGGCGAGCCGCTTGAGGCTCATGAGGAAGGTCGCCCACTTGGTGGTGCAGTGCGCCATGAACTCGACGGGCTCGGCCCAGCCCTCGTGCCGGAACCGGACGATCGTGTACTCACCCTCCTGCGCGAGCTCGAAGACGATGTGCGTGCCGACCCACTCCGCGGGCCCGTCGACGACCTCCCACCGCACGACGTCGGGTGCGGTCTCGAGGACGCGCACCGCGATGCTGCCGGGCTCGAACGTGAAGCGAATCTCGCCGCCGGGAGCGGCGTCACCGACCGTGTCCTCGGTCCACCAGCCGGCGAGCCCGTCGATCGTCGTGAGCGCGGCGCGCACCGTCTCGCGGGGTGCGACGACCCCGACCCTCTGCAGGATGTCCACCATCTCGGTCTCCTCTCGCGGCGCGCGGCCGGGGTGTCGGGCCCGCGCGAAATCTGCAACTTGCAGGTTGCACACCACGATAGGCCGGACTTGCGAGGGGTGCAACCAACGAGTTGCACCAAGAGGCGAGAGTGCGACTACACGGTCACGGACCGCGCCGGCACCTCGGGCCGGTTGGTGATCCCGACGGCGGACATCGCGCCGCCGATCGCGAGCAGCACCGCGCACAGCACCATCGCGCGGTGGAACCCGCCGACGTCGAACGTGGCCCCGACGACGACCCCGGCGCACGCGACCGTGATGAGCCCCGCCACACGTGCGACGGCGTTGTTGACGGCCGACCCGATGCCCGCGTCCTCGGTCGGCACCGCCCCGAGGATCGCGGCGGTCAGCGGGGCGACCGTGACCGAGAGCCCGAGCCCCAGCAGCACGACGCCGGGCAGCACCTGGGAGACGTAGCTCGCGTGGGCGTCGGTGCTCAGCAGCGTCAGCATCCCGACGGCGGCCACGACCGGGCCGGCCGCCATGAACCAGCGCGGTCCGTGCCGCCCGGCGAGGAGGCCGAACCGTGTGGACAGCCCGATCATGACGACGGTCGACGGGAGCTGCGCGAGCCCGGCCTGGAACGCGGAGTACCCCGCGACCTGCTGCAGGAAGATCGAGATCGCGAACGACACGAGCCCGAGCGCCCCGTAGACGACGAGCGTCGCGACGTTCCCGACGGCGAAGTTCCGGACCGCGAAGAGGGACATGGGCAGCATCGGGTCGGGGTCGTGGAGCTCCCAGACGACGAACGCGACCAGCGAGGCGACGCCGACCACGACCGGCGCCCACACGAGCGCGCTCCCCCACCCGCGCGCGCCGAGCTCGATGAGTCCGAACACCGACCCGGCGAGACCGACCGTCGCCAGCGTGGCCCCGAGGCCGTCGATGTGCCGCCCCTCGACCCGCGCCCCGCGCGGGACGCCGCGCAGCAGCCAGAGCGTCACAGCGATCGGCACGACGTTGATCGCGAAGACCCAGCGCCAGGAGAAGGCGTCCACGAACACCCCGCCGACGAGCGGCCCCAGGAGGCCGGCAGCGCTCGTCCACGCGGTCCACGCCCCGATCGCGCGGGACTGCGCCGGACCGGCGAACGTCGCGATGATGAGCGCGAGCGAGCTCGGCACGAGCAGGGCGCCGGCCACGCCCTGCAGCGCCCGGGCCGCCACGAGGAACAACCCGGTCGGCGCGAGGGCGCACGCCACCGACGTCACACCGAAGCCGGCGATCCCGACGACGAGGATCCGCTTGCGCCCGTGCACGTCCGACAGCGACCCGGCGAGCAGGATGAGCGCCCCGAGCGTCACGAGGTACGCGTCCACCACCCACTGCTGGAGCGCGAGCGCGTCGAGCCCGGAGTCGAGCGGCCCGGCGAGCTCGTCCGAGATGGCGGGCAGCGCGACGTTGACGACGGAGCCGTCGAGGAACGCGACGAAGGTGGCGAGGATCGCGACGGCGAGCACGCGCCGCTGGGCGGGGGTCACGGGGTCCAGCGTGCGCCGTCGGAAGCCGGCCCGCGCGGCGTCACGAGAGCCGGTCGAGGAACGCGAGCACGCGCTCGGTCAGGAGCGCGGTCGCGGCAGCGTCGTAGGACGGCAGCGTGTCGTCCTCGAAGAGGTGCGCGTCGCCCGGGTAGACGAACAGCTCGCCGTCGGAGGCGGCGGCCACGAGCTCGCGCGCGGCGTCGATGTCGCCCTCCTTCGCGAAGAACTCGTCGTCGGCCATCCCGTGGACCTGGACGGGGACGCCGTCGGGCCACGGCCCGATCGCCCACTCCCCGGTGATCGGCAGGCACGACTCGAGGAAGACCGCACCCGCGGCGCCGGACCGCGTCTGCGCGAGCCGCTGCGCCTGCATGACCCCGGACGAGATGCCCACGTAGACGAGGCCGGGCGGCAGCGCGGCGACCGCTTCGTCGGCGAGCGCCTCGAGGTCGGGTGCGTCGTCACCGCCCGCGAAGGCGGCGCCCTCGGGGATGGTCGTGAAGGTGCGGCCCCCGTAGAGGTCGGGCGTGTGCACCGTGTGCCCGCCGGCGCGCAGCCGGTCGGCGAAGTGCTGGACGCCGTCGGTGAGCCCGAGGACGTGGTGAAAGAGGACGACGTCAGCCATGGGACGACCGTAGGCCGGGCCACCGACGTTCACCCGACGCGCTGCCACTCCGCGTCGATCCCGGCGGGCCGGAACCCGAGGGCGACGTTGATCGCGAGCATCGCGTCGTTCTCCTGGGCGTTCCAGGTGTGGACCCGCTCGGCCGCGGGCCGGGTGCGGGCGAGCTCGGTGAGCAGGGTGGCCTTCGCGAGCATGCCGAGCCGGTGCCCGCGGTGCTCCCGCAGGACGAGCGTGTCCTCCTGGAAGACGACGGCCGGCCGCTTCTCGGGGAACGTCACCACGGTGAAGCCCGCGAGGGTCCCGGTGGGGACGTGCTCGACGGCGCACATCACGTACCCGGCTTCGCGGTCGTGGATCTGGGCGAACGTCGCGCGCACACGGTCGGCGTCCCACGGGTCCTCGCGCCGGTCGAGGCCGCCGACGGGCGCGTCGGTGCTCATCCTCGTCTCGAGGACGGCGACGCCGTCGAGGTGTTCCTCCGGGATCGCGTCGACCCAGACGTGGACCCGGTAGTCGGGGCCGGCGGCCGCCGTCGCCTCGGCGACGAGGGCCGCGAGCTCGTCGGGCGCCACGGGCAGGTCGAGCACGGAGTGCCGGGCGACCTGCTCGAGCGTGAACCCGCGGCCGAGCGCGAACCGGACGCCGGCGTCGTCGGCGGGAGCACGTCCGACGCCGGTCGTGGGCTCGAGCGCACCAGGGCCGGGCGGCGGCTCGGGGGTGTGGGGCGAGTCCCCCGACAGGACCGTGCGGCCCTCGGCCCGCGCGACGCCCTCGACGGTGCGCCACAGCGCCTCGCCCACGCCGCGTCGTCGGGCGGACGGGACGACCGAGACCTGGACGCTCGCCCGATGCGTGTTGCTGGTCACGGGCAGCAGGACGAACCCACGCCCCACGGGCTCGCCGTCGAGGGTCGCGACCCAGCGCCGGATGCGGCGGTGCGTGGACTCGGCGAGCCCGGCGACGACGCCCTCGGCGTCGAGCGCGTTGTCGGTGTTGCCGTGGACGCCGAGCTCGACGGCCTGGGACACCGCGACGGTCGCGTGGACGGGCCAGGCGTCGGGGGCGTCGAGCGAGGTGGGGATCGTGACCTCGACGATCTCGAGACCGGCGGGGACAGCGGTACGGGGCGAGTCGTGCTCGGCTGTGCTCATCGCCCCCAGCCTGACGGGTGCGCGGCGCGCGGTCCACGGCTTTGCAGGGGCCGCGAGATACCGAGACCCGCTCGAGATACCGATGCAGGCGCGGTATCTCGAGCGGGTCTCGGTATCTCACGGGCGCTGTGGCGTCAGCTCACGAGGACGAGCTTGCCGCGGAGGCCGCCCTTCGCGAGGCGGCGGTGGGCGTCCGCGGCGTCGGCGAGCGGCAGCTCCTCGGCGACGCGGGCGGGCACGATGCCCGCGGCCGCGCCGCGCAGCAGCGCCGCGAGCCGCACCGCGTCGGGCTGGACGTAGACGCCGTCGACGGCGACGCCGCGCGCGGGCTCAGGGACGTAGGCGCCCGTCGCGCTCACGAAACCCCCGCCGTCGCGCACGGCGTCGAGAAGCTCGTGCGACGCGAGGCCAGCGTTGAACGCCGCGTCCACGCCGTCCGGGACGACCGCGCGCGCCGCCTTCGCGATGCCCGCCGCGTCGGTCCGCGGCACGACCTCGGCGCCCAGCCCCGCCACGTACGCGTCGTCGCCGGTCGAGCCGACGGCGAGCACCCGCGCGCCACGCCCGACCGCCTCCCGGACGGCCGCCGCACCGACGGCGCCGCTCGCGCCCGTGACGAGGACGGTCGCGCCGTCCAGGTTGCCCACGAGCCTCGCCAGCAGGTCGACCGCGTGGGCGCCCGTGAGCCCGTTCACGCCGACGACGGTGGCCTCGGCGTCGGTCACGCCGTCCGGGACGGGTGCGACCCACGCCGGGTCGACGACGACGACGTCCGCGTAGCTCCCGTTCCCGGCGGCCTCGCCGAACCAGGGGACGAAGCCCGCCACGCGGGTCCCGGCCGCGAGCGTGCCGGCCGCGGCGTCGGGCGCGGTGACGCCCGCCGCCACGGGGGCGTCGTCGAGGAGGGTCCCGGCGAAGTCCCAGCCGAGCACGGCGGGGAACGTGAGGTCGGGGACAAGGCCGGCGAGCGCGCCTGCCCTGGTTCCGAGGTCGACAGGGTTGACCGCACGCGCGGTGACCTGGACGCGCACGCGTCCGGCGACGGGCTGCGGGACGGGACGCTCGACGACCTCGAGGACGTCTTCGTCGCCGTACTGGGAGAGCTGCACGACCTGCATGGGTGGCTCCTTCGATGGGGGTCGGTGCCCGGTGGGGGTTCCCCGCCGGGGCGGTCGTCGCTACCGTAGGGACCCGAGGTAACCGGTGGGAAGTAGGTACCTGCGAGTGCCTACCCCACCTGCCGGACCCTCCGGTGACCTGCACGTTCGTATCCAGCCAGCCGATCGACGACCCCGAGGAGCCCCCCGTGCCCACCCTCACCGCCGCCCAGGAGCGCGAGCTCGCGCGCCTCGACTACAACGCGTTCTTCGCCGCGTGCCCCAGCCGCCAGGTCCTCGAGACCATCGGGAACAAGTGGGCGTGCCTCGTCGTGAACGCGCTCGAGGGCGGACCGCTGCGACACTCCGAGATCGGGCGCACGGTCGCCGGGGCGAGCCAGAAGATGCTCACCCAGACCCTCCGCACGCTCGAGCGCGACGGCCTCGTCACGCGCACCGTCACCCCGACCGTGCCCGTCCGCGTCGACTACGAGCTCACCGCGCTCGGCGTCAACCTGACGCCGGTGCTGCACGCGCTCAAGGCGTGGAGCGAGGGGCACATCGCCGAGATCCTCGACGCCCGCGACGCCTACGACGAGCACGCCGGAGCGCCCGCCCTCGCCCCGGTTCCTGCGCACGCCTGACGCGAGCGCCGTCGTCGGACGGGATGATGCGCGCGTCTGTTCAGGGCAGGACGAGCGTCGGCCAGTCGGCGAGCTCGTCGCGCATGCGGCGGTCGTGCGTGGCGACGACGACGGCGGCCGAGGTCGCCTGGAGCGCGCGGGTCAGCTCGTCGACGAGGTCGATGGACAGGTGGTTGGTCGGCTCGTCGAGGATCAGCAGGTGCGGGACGGCGAGCAGGGCGCGCGCGAGCTCGAACCGCCGCCGCTGCCCCGCGGACAGCTCGGCGAGCGGGCGGTCGAGGTCGTCCTCGGTGAGCAGCCCGAGGTACGCGACGGGGACGAGGAGCTCGGGGTCGAGGGCGCCGGCGGCGAGGAGGTCGAGCGCCTCGCGCGCGTACGCGTCGAAGCCGGTCGCGAGCCGCCCGTCGCCCATCCGCAGGTCGACGGGGACCGACTCCTCCTGCCCGACGATCCCGATCCGCGCGCCGTCCGTGGCCCGCCGCGTCCCCCGGTCCAGCGGGAGGTTGCCCGCGAGCGCCCCGAGCAGCGTCGACTTGCCGGACCCGTTCGGCCCGACGACGAGCAGCCGCCCCGACGGCGGGACCGCCACCCGGGTCCCGGGCAGGTCGAGGCGCTTCCCGACGCGGGGGTTGCGGACCTCGACGACGGGCTCGCCCGGGTCCCACCCCGGCGACATCGCGAGGAGGTCGGGAAACCGCAGCTCGAGCGGCGGGACGGGGACCTCGACGGCCTCCGCCTCGAGCTTCTGGATCAGCCGGTCGGCGGCCTTGACGTGGATCCGGGCCCGCGTGCCGCGCCGGTGCTTGTCGGAGCCCTTGGGCGGGCGCCACTCGTCCGACAGCCCCTCGTAGGACGCGTCGAGGCGCTCCGCGAGCTGCTCGGCCCGCTTCCGCTCCGCGCGGTACCGCTGGCGCCACCGGACGAGCGCCTGGTTCTTCGCGAACCGGTACGACAGGTAGCCGGGCTGCCCGTACAGCGTCGGGGTGCCGTGCATCGACGGGTCGAGGTCGAGGATCGCGGTCGCGACGTCGTCGAGGAGCTGGCGGTCGTGCGTCACCACGACCACCCCGCCCCGCCACGCGGCGAGCTGCTGCGTGAGGAAGCCGATCGCGGCGTCGTCGAGGTGGTTGGTGGGCTCGTCGAGGAGCAGGAGGTCGGTGCGCTCCGCGAGCCGGCACGCGAGCCGCACCCGGTAGCGCTCGCCGACGCTCAGCTCGTCGAGCCGGCGCGTGCGGTCGCGCGGGGCACCGAGCCGGGAGAGCGCCTCGTCGACGCGGCGGTCCGCGTCCCACGCCTCGAGGTGCTCGGCGCGGGCAAGGAGCTCCGTGAGCTCGTCGAGACCGGCCGGGGCGTCGTCGGCCCCAGCGGACGCGTCGTGGTCGAACGCGCGCGCCGCGGCGTCGAGGGCGTCCGCGGCGGCGCGGACGTCGGTGAGGGTCGCGCGGACCACGTCCCCGACGGTCGTCCCGGGCGGCGTCCGGAGCTCCTGCTCGACGAGCGCGAGGGTGCCGTGCCGCACCACCTCCCCCGACGACGGCGCCATCGGGGTCCCGTCCGCGGCCTCGCCCGACAAGACGTGCAGCAGGGTCGACTTCCCGGACCCGTTCTCCCCGACCACACCCAGCCGGACGCCGTCGGACACGCGGAACGACACGCCCCGGAACACGGGGCGGCCGGGGTACGAGAAACCGAGGTCGCGCGCGACGAGATGGGGCATCCGTCAAGGCTAAGAGGTCCCGGAGGCCGCCGGGGCCGCGCGCGCTCCCCATATCGCGGGATGAGGACGCCCACGGGACGCAACTGCCTTCGGACTCATGTCACGGCCTCCGTCCGACGCTCCCGTCGGCGGGCCCGGTATGCCGCTGCCTTGGCACGGTCGCCACAACCCTTCATCCCGCACCATCGGCGCCGGCCGCCTCGGGACCGATCAACGAAAGGGCGCGTGCAACGCTCTCCCGAGCACCAACGCAGCAAGCGGCGGTCGGGACTGACGAACAGGTCGAGACAGTCCGCTGCGAGCAACGACAGGAGCGCGTCGAGGCCGCCGGTGCGGCGCACCTCGCCGGCCGGTCCGAGTTCGAGGCGGGGCCCGGGGCGTGCCGCCGCACCGTTGACGATCTGTCGGTCCCGCTCGGCCGGATCCCTGCCGTCGATGAGACCCGAGACGAGCCGGAAGGCCGCCTCGCGAACCGACCTCGCGCGCTCGAGCTCGTCGGGTGTCACGACGGTGACGTCGTCGACGAGCCCGGACTCGCGCGCCCAGCGCACGAGGTCCGCCGGCGCCCCGAGTCCCTCGACGTCGTTCGTGCCGCGCTCGGCCAGCGTCGGCAGAAAGTTGAGCACCGGTCGGTCCGGGAAGAGCTGGAACGCCATAGTCACCATCTTGAGCGGTGACGAAGGTTCGATGCAACAGTGGAACCCATCACCGCCCGAACAGGTGACGGCATGGAGGAGGCGGCCACGATGCGTGACACGTCGACAGCGGCACCCCGATGGACGACCAGGCTGGCGACGTACGTGATCGGCGCGTCGCTCGTGCGCCTCGCGGACGAGGGGGCTCGAGTCGCCCTCGTACTGCTCGTCCTGGAGCGCACTGGTGGTGCGGCGCTGGGCGGGATCCTGGTCGCCGCCCTGCTCGTCCCCCATGTCGTCGCGGCCCCCGCGATGGGTCGGGCGGTCGACCGCGCCGTCCACCCGTCGCGCGTCCTCGCCGCAGCGGCGACCGCGTACGGTGCAGCCCTTGGCCTCACCCCCCTGCTCGTGGGACGCGCACCTCTGGCTGTCGTCCTCTCCGTGCTCGTCGTCGGGGGATGCTGCGGTCCCGCGCTCACCGGCGGCCTGACCAGTCGGCTGGCGGATCTCGTGCCGGGTCGGCGGCTGCCTCGGACCTACGGGGTGGACTCCCTCACGTACAACGTCTCGGCAGTCGCAGGCCCCGCGGTCGCTGCTGCCATCGGCTCGCTGTGGGGCGCCGCCGTCGCCACACTCGTCCTGGCAGCGTGCTGCGCGGCCGGCGCCGCGTTCGTGGTCGCGCTCCCTGCAAGTCCCTCCGCAGAGCGTGCGGGCCGCACACCGTCGCGGGCGGCAGTCAGCGGTGTCCGCGCGATCAGGGGAGACCGGGTCCTGTGGACCGTCACCGCGGCCAGCTCCCTCGGCCAGCTCGGCCCCGGAGCGCTCCCGGTGGTCGTCACGGTCCTCTGCGTGGACGCCGGCGCGCCGGCGGCCGCGGGATGGCTGCTCGCCGCGACGGCCGTGGGCGCACTCTTCGGCTCGCTCTGGTGGACCTGGCGTCCCACCGCCGGCGCCCGCGCGCCGGGCACCGCGATGTGGAGCCTCGTCGGCATCGGAGGGCCCGTCCTCGCCGCCGCCGCCACACCCGGCTCCCTTGCCGTTGTCAGCGCGTCGCTCGTGCTCGGCGGCGTCTTTCGTGGCCCCTTCACCGGGGCACTCTTCACCACCCGCCACGACCGGGCACCCGAGGGCGCGCAGGCCCAGGTCTTCTCCATCAGCGCAGGACTCAAGACGACCGCCTACGCCAGCGGTGCCGCCCTTGCCGGCCTGGTCGCCCACCTGACCACCGGCACGCAGCTGGCGCTCGTCGGAGGCAGCTCGGTCATCGCCGCTGTTCTGGGCCTGCTCGGCCTGCGCACGGCTCGCTCGGCAGCCAGGGTCCCCGGACTCCCCCAGCGATGAGCCGGGCCTTTCGAGTCGCCGCTCCGACCACGCGTCAGCTCACGGGCGTGCGGACCGCGACGAACCGCACGGGCCGGCGCACCTCGAACCCGAGCCGCTCGTACAGGCGGATCGCGCCGGTGTTCGTCGCGGACGCGTGGAGGATCGCCTCGTCCCCCCGCTCGCGCACGCCGTGCACGACGGCGCGCACCAGGCGCGCGGCGAGGCCCTGGCCGCGGTGGTCGGGGTCCGTGCAGACGGCGCTGATCTCGGTCCAGCCGGGCGGCTGCACGCGCTCGCCCGCCATCGCGACGAGCCGGCCCTCGCGCCGGAACCCGAGGTAGGTGCCGAGCTCGACGGTGCGGGGCCGGAACGGTCCGGGCTGCGTCCGCGCGACGAGGTCCAGGATCTCGGGCACGTCGGCCGCGCCGAGGACGACGGCCTCCGGCTCGGGCTGCGCGTCGACCGCGACGGCGACCATCTGCACCCCGTCCCCGGCCCACTCGATCTCCCACCCGTCGGGCGGCGTCGTCAGCGGACCGGTCAGGGCGACCTCCGCACCCGGGCCGACGATGGCCGCGAGGTCGTCCCAGGCGCTCGGCTCGGCGTCGTCGGGCAGGCCGACGAACGGCGAGACCTCGGGCTGGTACGCGAGGGCGGCGCCGTGCGAGATCGCGAACCCCTGGTGGGTTCCGCGCAGCGCGTGCCACGCGGGGTTGTCGAGGACCGCGGGGTCCCGCACCGGGGCGGAGTCGTCGGGCAGGGTCGTGGCGGGGGCAGGCGTGGTCACGCCTCGGAAACCAGGCAGCACCGCGCCCCTATTCCAGCGGCCGCATCGACGTGTCGTCCTCGTCGTGCGAGCCGCGCAGCTCGAGCCCGATCTCGTCGGCGTCGAGGACCTCCAGGACGTCCCCGAGCGCGTCCGCGGAGTACGTCCCGACGTCGCGGATCCGCAGGAGCTCGTCGCGCTGGGCCTGGATCACGCGGATGCGCAGCTCGCGGTACTCGTCGTACCGGGTGCTCTCCGTGCCGGGGACGAGGTCGAAGCCGTTCTCGTCGACGATCCGCACCGACTCCTTGCGCACGAGCTCGACGACGCCCGGGTCGTACGGCGACCCGTCCGCTCGTACGAGGTCGTCGCGCGCGCACTCCTCGGCCGCGGTGCCCGCGAGCTCCGCCACGAGCTCCTGGCGCTCCACCCGGGCGGAGCTCCCGTCGTCACCCGAGAGGCCGAGCCGGCGCACCACCCAGCCGAGCGTGCCTCCCTGCAGGAACAGGCTGCCGGCCGCGACGATGAAGGCGATGAGGACCAGCAGGGCGCGATGGTAGGAGTCGTTGCCCGTGACCGTCTCGGGCAGCGTCTGGGCCGCGGCCAGCGTCACGACGCCGCGCATGCCCGCCCAGACGAGGACCACGCCCTGCTTGGAGCCGAGCGGCTCGCCGGTGAGGTAGTCGATGTCCGCGACGCGTCGGTCGAGAAAGTTCTGGATGCGGCTCTTGCGCTGCTCCTGCTGCTCGGCGCGCTGGGCCTCATCCATGCCTTCCATGCGCCCCTCGATGCGGGCGCGGCCCTTCTCGAGCCGGCGCTTGAACCGGCGCTGCTGGCGTTCGGACAGCGTCTTGCCGGAGAGGTTGGTGAGCGGGACCTCGCGCCGCTCGCCCGGCCCTGCCGCGTCCGGCCCCGGCCCCGAACCGGGCGCCCCCTGCGCGTCGAGCCGCTCCTGCGCCTTCGCGAGCGCCGCCCGCTGCTGCTTCATCTCGCGCCTGTCCCGGCGCAGCAGGAACAGGAACGGGACGAGGAAGCCGGTGCGCACGACGAGCACGCCCACGAACGCGATCGCCGCGATCACGACGGCCTTCATCGCGCTCTGGTGCTCCTCGTGGACCTCGGTGACGAGGCCGAACAGCTCGAGCCCCATGAGGAGGAACACGGCCCCCTCGAGCAGCAGCTCGACGGTGCGCCAGTTCGACTCCTCGGCCCGCCGGTCCTGGGGCCGCAGGTACCGGGGCGACCCCTGCCCCATCACGAGGCCCGTCACCACGACGGCCACCAGGCCCGACGCCCCGAGGTGCTCGGCGGGCAGGTACGCGACGAACGGCACCACGAACGACGCCGCCGTGTTGAGGACGGCGTCCTTGATCCGTGCCCGGAGCATGAGGCTCACGCGCCCGACGACGAACCCCACCGCGACCGCGACCACCACCGCGTACACGAAGTCCCAGGCGACGTGGCCGAGCGACACCGCGCCGGCCATCGCCGCGACGGCCGACCGCAGCACCACGAGCGCGGACGCGTCGTTGAGCAGCGACTCCCCCTCGAGGATCGTCACGACGCGCGGGGACACCCCGAGCCGCTTGACGATCGACGTCGCCACCGCGTCCGTCGGGCTGATGATCGCGCCGAGCGCGATGCCCATCGGCAGGTTGATGTCGGGCACGACGAGGTACAGCACCCACCCGATCACGACGGCCGTGACTACCACGAGGATCACGGAGAGCCCGCCGATGAGCTTGAAGTCCCGCCGGAAGTCCATCGTCGGCATGCTGACGGCCGACGAGTACAGGAGCGGCGGGAGCACGCCGCCGAGGATGAGCTCCGGCTCGAGCTCGACCGCGGACACGAAGGGCAGGAAGCTCACGGCGACGCCGACGACCACGAGGATCAGGGGCGCGGCGATGCCGAGACGAGGCGCGAACGCCGTCACGACGATCACCGCGAGGGCGCCGAGAACGAGAGGGATGGCAAGGTCCACGGGCGGCCTCCGGCGGCGGGTGACGGGACCTCAGGTTATCGTCCTGGCACCCCGGGCAGCCCTGGCGAACCGGGGCGAACTCACCCGTGCGGGGTGACCTTCGCAGTTCGCACGCGCTTCGCCGCGACGAACGCACGGCCCGGCGCTACCTTGAGCGCCATGGTGGTCTTCCTGATCCGCACCGCGATCTTCCTCGGTTCGGCCGCGCTCGGGCTCTGGGTCGCGTCGCTGCTCATCGACGACGTCCACCTCACCGTGTCCGGCTTCCTGATCGCCGTGATCGTCTACTCGCTGGCCCAGTGGATCCTCACGCCGTTCATCATGAAGATGACGCGCCGGTACGCCAACGCGTTCATCGGAGGCGTCGGCCTCGTGTCGGCGTTCGTCGGGCTGGCGCTCGCGTCCGTCATCGGCGACGGGCTGTCCATCACGGGCGGCGTGGTCCCGTGGATCCTCGCGACGCTCGTGGTCTGGCTCGTGACCGCCGTGGCGACCCTCGTCCTCCCCCTCATCTTCCTGCGCAACCGGCGCGAAGACCGCAAAGACGCCGCCCCGGCGTGACCCGACCGAAAGGTGACCGACCGTGACCGTGTGGGACTACTTCTGGTGGATCATCGGGGTCTTCCTGTTCATCGCGTACATCTTCGTCCTGATCCAGATCTTCACGGACCTGTTCCGTGACGAGAAGCTGTCGGGCTGGTGGAAGGCCGTCTGGATCATCTTCCTGATCATCCTTCCGGTGCTGACCGGGCTGGTGTACCTGATCGCGCGCGGGCGAGGCATGTCCGAGCGCCAGTTCGCCGCGGCCGCCGACGCCAAGGCCCAGGCCGACGCCTACATCAAGGAGACGGCGTCCACCTCGCCGGCCGACCAGATCTCCACCGCGAAGTCGCTGCTCGACGCCGGGACCATCACGCAGGCCGAGTTCGACCGCCTCAAGGCGCGCGCGCTCGGCTGAGGCACGGCCCGGTGGAGATCGTCCGGGCGACACCCGGCGACTGGGTGGCGATGCGGGACATCCGCCTCGAGATGCTCGCCGACACGCCGCTCGCCTACCTCGAGACCCTCGAGTCGGCTCGCACCCGGACCGACGACCAGTGGCGCGAGCGAGCCCGGCAGCACACGCTGCCGGGCTCGCTGGTCCTCGGGGCCGTGCCCGGCTGGACGGGCGAGGCGCCGCGCCCGTGGGTGGGCACGATGAGCGGCTACCGCCGGCCCGACGGCGTCCCGTGCCTCGCGGCCGTCTACGTCGCCCCCGCGCACCGCGGCACGGACCTGCCGCGCCGCCTGCTCGCGGACGTCGTCGCGTGGGCGCGCGACGACGTCGGGGCCGACCGGCTGCTGCTCGAGGTGCACGAGCACAACCCCCGCGCCCGCCGCTTCTACGAGCGCGCGGGCTTCGTGCTCACGGGCGGCTGGACGCCCTACCGCCTCGACCCGAGCACCCGCGACCTCGAGATGGCGCTGGCGCTGCCGCGCTGACGGTCCGGCGCGTCAGGCCCGCGGCTCCTCGCCGTCGGCGCCGCCGTCGGGGCCGGGGTCCTCGGCGCCGGACCCGTCTGCGCCGTCGAGCGAGCGTCGGGCGCGGAGCGTCACCAGGACGACGACCGCCGCCGCCAGCAGGACCACGACCCCGACGACGCCCACGACCACGCCCGCGGACACCGAGCTGCTGCCGCTCGTCACGGTGCTCGTGGCGGCGCCCGCCTTCGCGGTCGACCCGCCGCACGGCGACGCGGCCTGCCCCGCGGAGCTCGGGACGGCGGCCGCCGGCCGGTAGTCGAACCCGAACGTCCCGGACACCGGGTGCCCGTCGGCCGACACGATGCGCCACGTCACCGTGTACGCGCCGGCGTCGCCGAGCGCCGTCGGGACGGAGATCGTCCGCCCCGACACCGCGGGACAGCTCGACTCGAAGTGCGTGCCCGCGGCGTCGGTCACCTGGAGCACGGTGGTCGAGCCGTCGTGCTGGGGGTCGAGGACGACGTCGTCGAACGTGACGTCGACGGTCGGGACGGCGGCGTCGACGGTCGAGTCCGCCTTCGGCGTCGTCGAGACGACGTAGTCGTGCGCGGCCGCCGGGCCGGCGACCAGCACCGTGCCCGCGAGGCCGCCGACGAGCGTCAGCACCCCGAGGGCCGCGGTGAGCGACCGGCGCCTCATGCCGCCACCCGCCGCGTGCGGCGCAGCGCCACGACGGCCGCACCGAGCCCGACCGCGCCGAGCACCAGGCCGGCGACGCCCAGCCCGACGGCGAGACCCGACCCGCCGTCGTCGGAGTCGTCGCTCGAGGCGGCCGCCGTGGCGGACGGGTCCGCCGTGGACGCGGGCACGACCTGCAGCACGGGTGCCGGGTGCTCGGGCTCCTCGCCCGAGGCGGGTGTGGCCTCGTCCCAGTCGACGACGCTGCCGTCGGAGTACGTCTGGTGCGCCGGGAGCTCGAGGCTCGTGACGTCGTCGGGCACGGGACCGGCGGAGACGCTGAACTCCTGGAACTGACCGGGCGCGACGGCGTGACCACTCTCGGCGGTCCAGATCACCTGGGTGGGCGCCTCGGTGATGGTGGCGCCGGCCTTGGTCTCGACGGGCTTGTCGAGCTTGGTCGTCACGACCTTCGCCGTCCAGCCGGGCACCGGCTGGTAGGACAGCGAGCTGAACGGGTGGTCGGTCGGCAGGTCCACGACGACCTTGGTGGTCGACGCGGTCGGCGACTCGGTGGGGACGCGGAACGTGAGGACGGTGTAGCTGCCGGCCGTGGCCTGGCCGGGGTCGACCCGGACGTGCGCCTGCGCCGTCAGCGGGACGGCGAGGGTCAGCGCGAGCGCGGCGGCGCCGACGGCGACGGGACGGGCGAGGCGGGGGGCGCGGGCGCGCCTAGTTGCGAAGGACATGACGAAAGAGCTCCTGGATGTCGGCAGGACGGACGGGACCACCCGTCGTCCGGACGACGACGGGCTCAGGCGGCGAGGGCGAGCGCGCCGCGCGGGGGTCCGCGCCTGCCGAGGCCCCGGCGCGCGACGACGAGCGCACGGCAGGGCTGGGACACGGCGTCGACGGCGGCCGCCCGCGGCGGCACCGCGACCGGACCGGCGACGACGGCCTCGACCCGAGGCCGGACGACCGACCACCAGCGGATCGCTCCGAGCGCGGCCCGGTCCCCGACGACCAGCAGGACGGCGGTGACGAGCACCGCCACGACGTGCGCGGCGACCATCCCCGGGGAGGTCGTCATGGCCATGTGGCCGTCGGCGGCCGCCGCGTCCAGGGCATGGGCCGTGGTCTCGGGCGCGACCGGGGCCATCCCCGGCATGACGTGCGCGCCGAGCGCCGCGGCGCCCGCGGGGTCGAGCGCGTGCGTGCCCGGGGTGAGGACGTCGAGGCCGAGGTGGAGGGCGACCTGGAGCGCGCCGAGCGTGGGCACGAGCGTCACGGCCCGGAGGCGTCCGAGCGCGAGCAGCCCCGCGACGGCGACGCAGAGGGTCGCGAGCGCGACGAGGCCCAGGCCGCCGGGGACGTCGCTGCCACCGAGGACGTGGGCGCCGAGCCCGGTCGCGAGCGCGGTCGACGCGATCAGGACGACCCGCGCCGCGCGGGCGTAGGGCCGGACGGCGTCGCTCAGGAGGCCTGCGCCGTCCTGGCTGTCGCGGGTCCCGTCCACCCGGCCAGGGTACCGGTGCCGCCGCCGCCCCCACCCTCTCTCCTCCCCGCCGACCACGTGATCTTCGCCCGTCCGGCGCCGCGGACGGGCGGCGGCCCCGTGCTCGCGGCGCAGAGACCCCGTGCTCGGGCGTAACGTCCGGAGACATGACCGATCCGTCCGGCTCCGAGGCGCCTCGCATCCCGACGACGGCGCCCGCCACCCCCTTCGACCCGACCGCCTACCCGCCCGCGTGGCACGAGATCGTGGCGGGCGTGCCCGAGCCGGAGGGCTCGCGCGTCGTCGGCGGGCCGGTGCGCTACGAGCAGGACGGCACGGTCTGCGAGGGCTACGCGGCCTGGGACGACGCACTGTGGGACGACCCGGCGACAGCACGTCCGCGCCCTGCGGTGCTGCTGGTGCACGACTGGCTCGGCGTCGGCCCGACGGTCCGGGCGCGCGCCCACATGCTGGCCCGGCTCGGGTACGTCGCGTTCGCCGCCGACGTCTACGGGCTCGAGGGGCGCCCCGCGTCGCCTGACGCGGCGTCGGGTGTGGCGGAGCAGTACTACGAGGATCTCGACCTGCTCCGCTCACGCCTCCACGCGGCGTACGAGTGGCTGGTCGGGCAGCCCGCCGTCGACGCCGGGCGGGTCGTCGCTGCGGGGTACTGCTTCGGCGGCTCGGGCGCGCTCGAGCTGGCGCGCACCGGCGTCGACCTGCGCGGGACCGTCGCGTTCCACGCGCGCCTGCTCACGCACGACCCGTCCGACGCGCCCGAGATCCGCGGGCCGGTGCTGGTCCTGGGCGGCGGCGACGACCGGGTCGTGCCCGACGACGCCGTGCACGCGTTCGTCGAGGAGCTCCGCGCCGCCGGGGTGCCGTGGGAGGTCACGCTGTACGGCGGGGCGCCGCACGCGTACACGATCGCGGACGCACCGTCGTTCCGGCCCGAGGCCGACCGCCGGTCCTGGGTCGCGTTCACCGACTTCCTGGAGCACGTGCTCGCCTGACGCGCCGCCGCCCCCACCCCTTGCGCCGAGCACGGGGTCTGCGCCCGTCCGCGTGCCCGGACGGGCGCGGACCC
>NZ_JBHUWD010000058.1:0-17132 GCF_042670205.1 Luteimicrobium sp. NPDC057192
CGGGTGGGAGGACCACCCGCCGGGCGCCCGTCTCGTACGGGGGAGGGGCGCCGCGGACCGCGCAGCCGGCGCGGTCTTGACAGCGTTGTCACGCCATGGTGGCATGGGGCGTCCGTCAGGTGCGTCCGGTCGAAGGTGTCCGGGCGCGGCACGGGGAGCACGAGGCGAGACCGGCGGTGGGTGACAGGAGATTCGAACACCCGGCTTTCGTGAGATGACAACGTTGTCGCGGCGGCGCGAGGAAGCGCCGCCAGAGGGAGGAGACATGACGAAGCCCGACAGGACACGGCCGCCCGGACCTCCGGCCCGCCGCCGATCGGCCGCCCGGGCCGCAGCGGCGGTGGCCACCGCCGTGACGACGACCGTCGCGTCGCTCGCGACCGGCGGGGCAGCCGTGGCGACGGCGGACAAGGCCCCCGACGCCGGAAGCTACGCGACCTCGTTCGAGGAGAGCGCCCCTGTGGTGTCGTCGAGCGCCGTCGAAGTGCGCGGCGGTGCCCCCGACGTCCATGGCGTGAGCCACGGGGACGCGCACGCGCCTGGTCTGGAGACCGTCATCGACGACGGGCCCGACAGGGCCTACAACGCGAAGGCGAACGTTGGCTTCACCGGCCTGCACGCCCTGCGCTACGAGGGGCACCACAGCGCCGACGGCGACTCCCACGCGGTCAACCGGCTGCTCGACGTCGACGTCCCTGTCGGCCCCGACTCGCGCCTGTCGTACCTGGTGTTCCCGGACTTCGACGAGAAGAAGCTCGACAGGGCGTCGTCGTACGTGTCGATCGACCTCGCCTTCACCGACGGCACCTACCTGAGCGATCTCGGCGCCGTCGACCAGCACGGCGTCGCGCTCACGCCGCGGGCCCAGGGCGACTCGCACACCGTCTACCCGCTCCAGTGGAACCACCAGCAGGCCGACATCGGGAAGGTCGCCGCGGGCAAGACGATCGACCGGATCCTCCTGTCGTTCGACGCGCCGAAGGGCGCCGTGGATGCGCGCGGCTGGATCGACGACCTGACGATCACGGGGAACCCGAAGGACCCGGTCCGGAGGCACCCGTCCGACTGGGTGCTGACCACCCGCGGGACCCAGTCGAACGGCGACTACTCGCGGGGCAACAGCTTCCCCGCGACCGCGGTCCCCAACGGGTTCAACTTCTGGACCCCGACGACCGACGCGGGCTCGCTCGGGACGATGTACAGCTACAACGAGAAGAACGACGCCCAGAACCTGCCGAGGATCCAGGCGTTCGAGGCGAGCCACGAGACCAGCATCTGGATGGGCGACCGCCAGACGTTCCAGGTCATGCCGTCGGTCGCGACCGGGGTTCCCGACGCGAGCCGGACCGCGCGGGCTCTGCCGTTCCGGCACATGAACGAGGTCGCCTCCCCGTTCCGCTACGCGGTCACCTTCGAGAACGGCCTGAAGACCGAGATAGCCCCCACCGACCACGCGGCGATGTTCCGCTTCACGTTCCCCGAGGGTGGTGGCCGCAAGCTCATCTTCGACAACGTCGACGACCGGGCCGGGCTGACGCTGAACGACGACGGCTCGGTGCAGGGCTGGTCGGAGACGCGGACGATCTCGGCCGGCAACACCCGCATGTTCATGTACGCCACGTTCGACCGGCCGGTGACGGGCAGCGGCACGCTGGCGTCCGGCAACCGCCCGTCGACGGCCTACGTCTCGTTCGCCGGCGACCAGGTCCAGATGCGGATCGCGACCTCGCTGATCAGCGTCGACCAGGCCAGGAAGAACCTCGAGCAGGAGATCGCGCCCGGCGACGGGTTCGACGACGTCGCCGACCGGGCGCGGCGCGCCTGGGACGACCGGCTCTCCGTGGTCGAGGTGGAGGGCGCAACCGACGACCAGCTCACCACGCTCTACTCGAACCTGTACCGGATGAACCTCTACCCGAACTCGGCGTACGAGAACACCGGCACGGCTGCGCGCCCCCGCTACCGGCACGCGGTCCAATCGACCGACAGCTGGGACCCGCCGGCCAGCACCCCCACGACGACCGGCGCGCCGATCGCGGAGGGCAAGGTCTTCGTCAACACCGGGTTCTGGGACACGCACCGCTCGGAGTGGCCCGGCTACGCGCTCCTGTGGCCGAAGGTCGCGGGCGAGCTCGTCGACGGCTTCGTCCAGCAGTACCGCGACGGCGGCTGGGTCTCGCCCTGGTCCTCGCCCGGCTACGCGCGGGTCATGACAGGCACGTCGTCCGACGCCGCGTTCGCCGACGCCTACGTCAAGGGCGTGCCCGGGATCGACGCGCGGGACACCTACGACGCCGCCCTGAAGAACGCGACGGTCCGGCCGCTGAGCAACGCGTACGGCCGAGGCGGGCTCGACACCTCGATCTTCGTGGGCTGGAGCGCCTTCGCCGACTCGATGGACGGGTACGTCAACGACGCCGCCATCGGCCAGATGGCCGCCGCGATCGCGTCCGCGCCGCAGACGTCGGGCCAGGACAAGAAGCGGTACCGCGAGGAGTCCGAGTACTTCGCGAGCCGCGCCCTCGGCTACACCCAGCTCTACGACGCGTCGACCGGCTTCTTCCAGGGCCGGTCCGCGAGCGGGGCATGGACCACGCCGACGGCGAAGTACGACCCCGAGGCCTGGGGGAACGACGGCGACTACGACGAGGCGAACGGGTGGAACGACCTGTTCATGGCGCCCGAGGACGGCCAGGGCCTCGCCAACCTGTTCGGCGGGCGCGACAGGCTCGCCGAGAAGCTCGACGCGTACTTCGCGACGCCGGAGACGGCCCTCAAGCCGGGCTCCTACGGCGGCACGATCCACGAGATGCGCGAGACCCGTGACCTCGGGCTCGGCCAATGGAGCATCCCGAACCAGATCTCGTACCACATCCCCTGGATGTACAGCTACACCCAGCAGCCGTGGAAGGGCGAGAAGGTCGTCCGCGAGGCCCTCCAGCGCGGCTGGGTGGGCGCGGAGATCGGTCAGGGCGGACCCGGCGACGAGGACAACGGCGCGAGCTCGTCGTGGCAGGTCCTCAGCTCGCTCGGGATCTACCCGCTCCAGCTCGCGACCGGCACCTTCGTACTCGGCTCGCCGACCTTCGAGAAGGCGACCCTCCACCTGCCGGGCGGCGACGTCGTCCTCGAGGCGCCCGGGACGCAGCGCAACATCTACGTCCAGAGCGTGACCGTGAACGGCAGGAACCACTCCTCGACGTCCATCTCCCAGCAAGAGCTCGCGCACGGCGCCGTGCTCCGGTTCACGATGGGCTCCCGGCCGGGCGCCTGGGGCACGGGCGTGAACGACGTCCCCGTCTCCGCGACCCGGGGAGACGAGGTCGTCGAGCCGATGAAGGACGTCACCGGCCCGTCGCGCGGCGTCGCGAGCGCCGGCGACGGCACCGACGTGAACGCCCTGTTCGACAACAGCTCGACCACCTCCGCGGCGCTCGCGGGGGAGAACCCGGGCGTCACGTACGCGGTGAACGGCGGGAAGGAGACGAAGGTCGTCTTCTACACGCTGACCTCGAGCGACAAGGCCCAGACGCTCGACCCGACCGGGTGGGTGCTCGAGGGCTCGACCGACGGCAGGACGTGGACCCGAATCGACAAGCGGACGGACGAGACCTTCCGCTGGCGCAACGAGACCCGGCCCTTCAAGGTCACCCACGCCGTCGCCGCCTCGCAGTACCGGATCCGGTTCACCGGCGCGACGGGGAGCACCTCGCTCGCGGAGGTCGAGCTCCTCACCCGCGACCGTATCCCGGCCTCGCCGGTGACCCTCGACGTGTCCGGCATCGACCTGCGAGCCGGGCAGACGGCCGACCTCACCGTCACTGCGCACGGCACGGGCGACACGCCCGTCGACGTCGAGCTCACGCCGTCGCTGCCCGACGGCTGGACCGCCGAGCCGGCCACCCGGGCCGACGTGACGGTGCCGGCGGGCGACTCGGTCGACGTCCACTTCACCGTGACGCCGCCCGCCGACGTCGCGCCGGGAACCTTCCCGCTGACCGTGGTCGCGAGCTGGCCCGGGTGGCACGTCACGGGCTCCGGCTCGATCAGCGTGACCGGCGACGTCACCGAGCTCACCCCGGGCACGCCCGAGGAGGCGGCGTGGCTCGTGGAGGACGACGGCTCGAAGCTGGGCGACCTCGACGGCGGCAAGCACTTCCGGTACGCGGACGAGACGTCGTCGTTCGTCTACAGGTTGCCGCTCGCGGGCGCGACCGCCGGGACGCTCACGCTGGACATCGCCAACCAGTACGACGTCTCGATCTCGCACGACCGCACGACGTGGGTCTCCGTCCTCTCCGAGCCCGGGCAGCCGATCTTCCAGAGCAACCGGGCCGAGCGCTCGCTCGACCTCGCGACGATGCTCCGCGAGGCCGGCGGGCAGGGCGACGCGCTCTACGTCCGGATCGGGGACTCGAGCCCGGCGGACGGCTGGGGAGGGTGGCTCGCCGGCGTGCGGTTCGAGGTCTCGACCCCGACCACGCGGCCGACGATCGCGGCGACCGCCACGCCCGTGTGCGTCGCCGGCAAGGTCACACTCGCCGTCCGGGCCGTCAACGAGGGGGACGGACCGGCGGACGTCACCCTCACGACGCCGTTCGGCACGACGACCGTCGAGGACGTCGCCAAGGGTGCGAGCGTTTCCGCGAGGTTCCCGACGCGGACCAACGGCGTGGAGGGCAGCGCGGTGACGGCGTCGGGCACCTGGACGGACGGCGCGACTGCCATCCAAGACCCGACGTTCGCGACCACGGCGTGCTCGTGACGGTCGGCGTGGTCTGACGTCCGGGCGGCGTCGAGGTCCTCCCTCGGCGTCGCCCGGACGGCCCGGGCCCCGTCCGCTGCGCGGCCGGCGCGCGGCAGCACGGAAGCGGTGCGGAGTAGCGGTAGGCTGGCGCGACCATCGGGAGCGCAGGAGAGGCAGGGCTCATGGGCGCGGACGGCAGCGGCGCAGACGGCATCGAGACCGACCACAAGCCGGACCACGAGGGCACGGCGGCCGGAACGGACCGCGGGTCCGGGCGACGCCCCACGCTCGCGGACGTCGCCGAACGGGCCGGGGTGAGCCTCAAGACCGCCTCCCGCGTCATGAACGGCGAGCGCTACGTCGCGGAGCAGACGCGCGAGCGGGTGCTCGGCGTCGCCGACGACCTCGGCTTCCGGCTCAACCCCATGGCGAGCCTGCTCAAGCGAGGCGTGGTGCCCGGTGTCGTCGCGTTCGTCACGGGCGACCTCGCCAACCCCTTCTACTCGGTCATGGCGAAGGGCGTCGAGCAGGAGGTCCGCGCGCTCGGCCTGCAGCTCACCATCGCGAGCTCGGACGAGGACCCGGACGCCGAGGTCGTGCTCGTCGACGAGTTCGCGCTGCGCCGGGTCCGCGGGATCATCCTCACCTCGACCCTCACGTCGCACGCGCCGTTCGTCGACGTGCAGGAGCGCGGCGTGCCCATCGTCTTCGTCGACCGGCCGCCGGCGGGCATGGACGCCGACGCCTTCCTCCTCGACAACTACGGCGGCACCCGCGCCGCCGTCGAGCACCTGCTCGCCGCCGGGCACCGGCGGATCGCGTACGTCGGCGACTACGCGCGCCTGCACCCGCAGCGCGAGCGCCAGCGCGCGTTCGGCGACGCCATGGACGCGGCGGGCGTCTCCGACTGGCGCGGGCTCGTGCGCGAGGGCGCGCACGACGCCGAGTCCGCGGCCGCAGCGGTCCAGAGCCTGCTCACGGAGGACCCGGGCGTGACCGCGGTGTTCTCCTCGAACAACCGCATCACGACGGGTGTGCTGCACGCGATGGCCGACCTCGCACCGGACCTCGCGCTCGTCGGCTTCGACGACTTCGACCTCGCCGACCTGCTCGGCGTGACGACGGTGTCGTACGACCCTGCCGAGATCGGGCGCCAGGCCGCGCGGGCCCTCCTCGCGCGCGAGGGCCGGCGCGTCGACGACCCGCAGACCTGGGTGCTCCCCACGCGCCTCGTGGCGCGGGGCTCGGGGGAGCGTCCGCCCCGTCCGCGCGCCTCCTGACGCCGTCGCCACCGGCCCCGCACGCGCCGCGGGAGCGGAGGGCTCGTTCCTGTTGACACTCCCCGCAGGGCTGTCTACTGTCTGGCTAGCCTGACAGCGGTGTCAGGCGTGCGCGGCCCGCAAGGGCGGCGCCCCGGATCGATCGTCATGGGTGACGAGACCGAGGAGTCGAGATGAGCCTGCAGTTCAGCGAAACCGGGGGGTCGCCCGGTCGCACGCGGAGGCGCGCGGGAGCCGCCGCCCGCATCGGCACGGTGAGCGCCGTCAGCGCCGCGCTCGTCGCCACGCTCGGCGGCGTCGTGGCGCCGGCAGCCCAGGCGGACGACACGTCCGCCGGCGGAACCTTCTCGTCGTCGTTCGAGAAGAGCGACGCCGCACCCCTGCTCAGCACCGCGTTCAGCGACCCGGTCAACGTGACCGGCGCGCGGTACGCGAACGGCAGCCTCCTGCCGCACGTCACCGCCGTCACGGCGTCCGGGGAGAACCCGCCGTCCGAGACGGCCGTCAAGGCCGCTGACGCGGACAGCTCGACCAAGTGGCTCGTCCGCACCAGCACCGGCTGGCTGCAGTACCAGCTCGACGCCGCGCAGACCGTCAAGCAGTACACGATCACCTCGGCCAACGACTCCGCCGGGCGCGACCCCAAGGCGTGGACGGTCCAGGGCTCGACGGACGGCACCGCGTGGGTGGACGTCGACAGCCAGACCGGCCAGACGTTCTCCGACCGCTACGTGACCAACACGTACACGGTCGCGAAGCCGGGGGCGTACACGTACTACCGGCTCAACATCACGCAGAACAACGGCGATAGCCTCATCCAGCTCGCCGACTGGGACGTCCTCGACGGCTCCGACACCCCGACACCGGCGGGCCCGATGCGCACCGAGGTCGGCTCCGGCCCGGTCTCGGCGCCCACGGCGAAGGTGAACGCCGGCTTCAGCGGGACCCAGGCCCTGCACTACTCGGGCTCGCACCTCGCCGACGGTGACGCGTCCTCGACCGACAGCCTGTACTCGGACGTCGACATCCCCGTCGGCTCCGACACCGAGCTGTCCTACACGGTCTTCCCGACCATGAACCCGTCCGACCTCGAGTACCCCTCGACGTACGTCGCGGTGGACCTCCAGCTCGACGACGGCACGCTCATGTCGGCGAAGGGCCTCACCGACCAGTACGGCTTCGGGGCCGATGCGAAGGACCAGGGCAGCGAGAAGGCCCTGTACGCCGACCAGTGGAACAAGGTGCGCGTCGATCTGTCCTCGCTCGCCGGCCGCCACATCACCAAGGTCCTGCTCTCCTACGACAACCCGGGCGGCACCGCGAAGACCTCGTTCTCGGGCTGGCTGGACGACGTCGAGGTCGCCGGCGCCACGCCGATCGACGGCTGCTCGAGCCGGACGAACTTCGTCGACACGCGCCGCGGCACCAACGCGAGCGGCAGCTTCTCGCGCGGCAACAACATCCCCGCGGCGGCCGTCCCCAACGGGTTCAACTTCTTCACCCCGATGACGAACGGCGGCTCGACCGACTGGCTCTACAACTACGCGTCGAGCAACGACTCCAAGAACCTGCCCGTCCTGCAGGCCATCGGCATCTCGCACGAGCCCAGCCCCTGGATGGGTGACCGCAACCAGCTCGCGATCATGCCGTCGCTCGCGACGGGGACGCCCGATGCCGGGCTGTCCGCGCGCGGGCTCGAGTTCTCCCACGACGACGAGACCGCCCAGCCCGACCTGTACTCGGTGAAGTTCACCGACGGGATCAAGGCCGAGGTCACGCCGTCCGACCACGCGGGGGTCTACCGCTTCACGTTCCCGTCCGGCTCCGCCACGGGCACCGCCCTCGTCGACCAGGTCTCCGGCACGTCGTCGCTCAAGGTCGCCGCGGACGGCACCGTGACCGGCTGGGTCGACGGCGGCAGCGGGCTCTCCGCGGGCCGCAGCCGGATGTTCGTCTACGGGCAGTTCGACCGCGCCCCGAGCGCCGTCGGCACCGCCACCGGCCGGACCACCGCCCAGTTCGCGCGGTTCGACACGTCGTCCGACAACACCGTCGAGCTGCGGATCGCGACGTCGTTCATCTCGCGCGACCAGGCCGAGCACAACCTCGACCTCGAGGTCACCGGCCAGTCGTTCGACCAGGTCCGCGACGCCGCCCGGCAGCAGTGGGACGACCGCCTGGGCGTCATCGACGTCCCGTCCGCGACGCAGGCGCAGAAGGTCAACCTGTACTCCGACCTGTACCGCCTCAACCTCTACCCGAACTCCCAGTCGGAGAACACGGGGACGGCCGACGCGGCGAGGTGGCAGTACGCGAGCCCCGTCTCGGCGAAGAGCGGGACCGCGACCGACACGACGACGAACGCCAAGGTCGTCGACGGCAAGATCTTCGTCAACAACGGCTTCTGGGACACGTACCGGACCGTCTGGCCCCTGTACTCGTTCCTCTACCCGGACGTCGCGACCGAGCTCGTCGACGGGTTCGTCCAGCAGTACCGCGACGGCGGCTGGATCGCCCGCTGGTCCTCGCCGGGCTACGCCGACCTCATGACGGGCACGAGCTCCGACGCGTCGTTCGCCGAGTCGTACCTGTCCGGCGCCATCCCGACGGACCTCGCGCTCGAGGCCTACGACGCGGCCGTGAAGAACGCGACCGTGCTCCCGGCGTCCAACGCCGTGGGCCGCAAGGGGCTCGACACGTCCGAGTTCCTCGGTTACACGTCGAACGCCACGGGCGAGAGCGTCTCCTGGGGCCTCGAGGGGTACATCAACGACTTCGCGATCGGGAAGATGGCGGCGAAGCTCGCCAGCGACCCGGCGACCCCGACGGCACGGGTCACCGAGCTGACGCAGGAGGCGTCCTACTTCACCAAGCGCGCCACCAACTACGTCAACATGTTCGACCCGGCGGTGAACTTCTTCCAGGGCCGGACGCCGTCCGGCACGTTCGCCAAGGACGCCTCCACGTACGACCCGACCCAGTGGGGCGGGGACTACACCGAGACCGACGGCTGGAACTTCGCGTTCCACGCGCCGTACGACATCGACGGCCTCGCCGCGCTGTACGGCGGCACGGACGGCCTGCTGAAGAAGCTCGACACCTTCTTCTCGACGCCCGAGAAGGGCAGCTACGGCATCCACGAGGCCAAGGAGGCCCGTGACGTACGGATGGGCCAGCTCGGCATGAGCAACCAGGTCTCGCACCACATCCCGTACCTGTACGCGGCGGCCGGCGAGCCGTCCAAGACGCAGGCGGACGTGCGCGAGATCCTGCAGCGCCTGTTCGTGGGCTCCGAGATCGGCCAGGGCTACCCGGGCGACGAGGACAACGGCGAGATGTCGTCGTGGTACGTGTTCTCCTCGCTGGGTTTCTACCCGCTCGCGCTCGGCTCCGGCCAGTACACGATCGGCTCGCCGCTCTACACCGACGCCACCGTCCACCTCAAGGGCGGCGACCTCAAGATCCAGGCGCCGGAGAACAGCTCGAAGAACGTCTACGTGAAGTCCGTGAGCCTCGACGGGAAGGCGCTCGACGGGGTGAACCTCGACGAGTCGGCCCTCAAGGGCGGCGGCACCCTCACGTTCGGCATGACCGACAAGCCGACGTCGTGGGGCGAGCGCACGAGCGACACCGGCGTGCGCACGCCGCAGGTCGACGGGACCAAGCCCAGCTTCGGCGACACGGTCGCGGACGACGGCACCGACGTCAGCGCGCTCGTCGACGACAACTCGCGCAGCGCGGTCACGTTCGCGTCGGCGACGCCCACGGTCACGTGGTCGTCGACGAGCGGGCCCGTCGCGGTCGCGTCGTACACGCTCACCAACGGGGCGAACGGTTCCGCGCCGAGCGCCTGGACCCTCGAGGGCTCCAACGACGGCGAGAGCTGGACGACGGTCGACACCCGCACGGACCAGAAGTTCACGTGGGCCAGCCAGACCCGGCCGTTCAGCGTCGACAAGCCCACGCTGTACGCGCAGTACCGGCTCCGGGTGACCGCGACGAGCGACGGCACGCCGCCGACGCTCGCCGAGCTCGAGCTGCTCGTCGACACGACCGTGCAGTCCGACACGTTCGCGCTCTACCCGGGCAAGAAGCTCGCCGGCAAGGTCGGGACCTCGTTCACGGGCGCGTACGCGACCGTGACGGGCGGTACCTCGACCGACCCGAAGGACTTCACCGCGACCGTCGACTTCCTCGACGGCCAGGGCGCCCAGCCGGCCACCGTGACGAGGTCGAGCCTCGGCTCGCTCCAGATCACCGCTCCGCACACGTTCGACAAGGCGGGCGTCTACACGGCGCGCGTGTGGGTCGAGCAGGGCGGCAAGCAGGCCTCCGAGCCCGTCACGATCACGGTGTCGCGTGACGACTCCCTGGTCGGCGCCTACTCGATCACCTGCTTCACGACGCTCGGCGGCGGCGTCAGCGGCGACTGCGACGGGAACGGCTACACGTTCGACGCCGCCTCGCTCGCGACGAAGGGCTACGTGCCCGGGACCACGGTCGCCGTGCCCGGCACCAACCTGACGTTCGACCTCCCGAAGGTCGCGGCGGGCAAGCCGGACACCGCCGTCGCGAAGGGCCAGCGCATCGCGCTCGACCTCGGCACGGGCGCCACGAAGCTCTCCGTCATCGGGACGGCGAACGAGTCGGCGCAGCACGGGACGGCGACGCTGACGTTCACGGACGGCAGCACGCAGGACCTCGCGATCGACTACGGCGACTGGGTCGGCGCGGCGAAGAGCCCGCAGTTCGGCAACATCGCCGTGGCGCTCTCCGACGACCGGCTCAAGGGCTCGGGCGCCGGCGACAACCAGGCCGCCGCGGTCTTCTCGACCGCGCCGGTCGACATCCCGGCGGGCAAGACCGTCGAGTCGATCACCCTGCCGAACCAGGAGAACGGGCTCGGCGACGGTCTCATCCACGTCGTCGCGATCGCGTCCGACGGGCAGCGCTCCACGCACGAGGCCCTCGCGGCCGCGGGCACGGACGTCGCCCAGCAGGCCACGGGCGAGGAGTTCACCGCGGCGCTCGCCACGGTGACCGGCGGGCTCGGCGGACAGGACACGGCGACCGTCAACTGGGGCGACGAGAACCCGGTCGGCGACGCCGCGGTCGCCGACGGCACGGTGAGCGGCACGCACACCTACGCGCAGGCCGGAACCTACACGGTGTCCGTGACCGTCGACGACGGCGAGAAGAGCGTCGTCGCGACCACGAAGGTCGTCGTGAAGGACACGTACCACGCGGCCCTCACGGTCAGCCCGGAGAAGGTCCAGCCGGGCGACACCGTGACGATCAAGGGCACCGGCTTCGAGCCGGGGGAGACGGTCGACGTGACGCTCAGCGACACGCCGGTCGCCACCTCGGCCCGGTCGCTCGCCGCCGAGGCGGGGGTCGTCGCCGACCAGGACGGCGCCTTCACCACCACGCGGACGGTGCCCGCGACGGCCGACGACGGGACCTACCCGGTCCTCGCCGTCGGACGCGACTCGCAGGCGTCCGCCAGCGCCATCGTCGTCGTCGAGCACGCGAAGAAGGCCTCCTCGGTCAAGCTGAAGATCTCGGCACCGAGGGTCGCCTTCGGCAACCCGGTCACGCTGACGGCCACGGTCACGAAGGGTGCGACGGGCGCGGTCGAGATCCTCGACGGCACCACGTCGCTCGGTCTCGCGACCGTCGTCGGCGGGACGGCGAGCCTCACGGTCGACGCTCCCGCGGTCGGCAACCACGTCTACACGGCGCGCTACGCCGGTGACGACGTGTACGCCGCGAGCACGAGCAAGACGGTGAAGCTCACGGTCACCAAGGCCTCGACCGCGGTCGGCACGCCGGCGTTCTCGGCGTCGTCGCAGGTCTACGGCACCTCGTCGCCCGCGACGGTCACCGCCGTGGTGACCGGGGCGACGAGCGGGACCGTGACGTTCACGAGCGGCGACGTCGTGCTCGGCACGGCGAAGGTCGTGCGCGACGGCGCGTCGTACTCGGCGACCGCCACGCTCTCGTCGACGCTCCCGGTGGGCACGTACAAGAAGGTCGTCGCGAGCCTCGCGGAGACCAGCACGGCGGACGGTGCCTCGTCGCACCCGATGTCGGTGTCCTTCACCGTGACGGCCCGGCGGTAACGGACGCACCACGCACCCGCCCCGTCGCCCTCGGGCGGCGGGGCGGGTGTCGTCGTCTGTCACCTTCGTCTGGCACGATCGACCGCGATGACCGACACCACCCGGGCCCCCGAACCGGGGCCCGTGCACCCCGTGACCGCCCGCCCCTTCCAGGTCGACCTGCGCGGCGTCGTCGACCTCCTGGGCCGCCACCTCTACTCCGGGCCGCGCGTGTACCTGCGCGAGCTCGTGCAGAACGCGCGGGACGCCGTCCGCGCCCGCGCCGACCTCGCCGGCGGGCGGCCCGACCCCGCCTGGGGCGTGCGGATCCACCCGGCCGACGGCCCGGGCGGGGTGCTGCGGGTCGTCGACGACGGCGCCGGGCTGACCGCCGCCGAGGTGGGCGACCTGCTCGCGACGGTGGGGCGCAGCTCCAAGCGCGACCTGCTCGACCTGCCGCGCGAGGGGCTCCTCGGCCGGTTCGGCATCGGCCTGCTGAGCTGCTTCATGGTGACGGACCGGATCGTCGTGCGGTCCCGCTCGGTCCGGGGCGACGCCCCGGTCGAGTGGGTCGGCAGCGCCGACGGCACGTTCTCGGTGCGCGAGCTCGCCGGGGCGGAGGCCTCGGGAGTCCCCGTGGGCACCGAGGTCCGCCTCGCCGTCCGCCCCGACGACGTCGCGCTGCTCGGCCACGACGGCGCGCTCGGCCTCGCCCGCACCTACGCCCGGTTCCTCGACGTGCCCGTGCGCGTCGCGAACCCCGGCGGGACGTGGGAGCTCGTCACCCGCGAGCCCGTGTTCGTCGCGACCGGGGAGCGCCGGGAGGACCTCGCGGAGCAGGTGCGCGCTTTCGGCCGTGACCTGCTGGGCGCCGAGCCGTTCGACGCGATCGAGCTGGCCGTCCCGGCCACCGGGACGCGCGGCACCGCCTACGTGCTGCCGTTCGCGCCCCCGCCCGGAGCACGGCAGGCGAGCGTCGTGCACCTCGGCGGCATGCTCCTCGACGACCGCTGGGACGGCCTGCTGCCCGACTGGGCGTTCTTCGTGCGTGCCGTCGTCGACACGACCGGGCTGCGCCCCACGGCCTCGCGCGAGGCGCTCGTCGAGGACGACGCCCTCGAGCTCACGCGCGCCGAGCTGGGCGCCGCGGTGCGCCGGTGGGTGCTCGAGCTCGGGCTGAGCCGTCCCGGACGCCTCGCGGAGTTCGTCGCGATCCACGAGCGCTCCCTCAAGGGCCTCGTCGTGCACGACGACGAGCTCGCGTCGTTCGTGCTGCGCTGGCTCCGCGTCGAGACGTCCGTCGGGGTGCTGACGGTCGACGAGCTCGTGAGCCGGTACCCGCACGTGCGCTACACGGAGACCGTCGACGAGTTCCGCCAGGTCGCGGCGCTCGCGGCGCCCGACCGACCCGTCGTCAACGGCGGCTACGTCCACGACGCCGACGTCGTCCGGCGGCTGCCCGACGTGTTCGAGGGGGTCACGGTCTCGCGGGCCACGGTCGAGGACGCGCTCGACGCGCTCGACGTCCCGCCCCTCGACGACCGTGCCACGGTGGTCCGGCTCGAGGACCGCGCGGGCGCCGTCCTCGACGCGGTCGGGTGCGACGTCGTCGTGCGGCGGTTCGACCCGGCCGACGTGCCGGCCCTCTACCTGGCCGGGCGGGACGCGCTGCGGGCCGTGGACCGCGGCGTCGCGCGCCAGGTCGCGCCCAGCCTGTGGGCCGGCGTCCTCGGCAAGGCGGCGACCGTCGCGGACGGCAGTGCCGCCGGCCCGGTACGCCCGCGGCTGTGCCTCAACTGGTCGAGCCCGCTCGTGCGGACGCTCGCCGCCACGGACGACGGCGCCGTCCTCGGTCGCACCGCCCAGCTCCTCTACGTCCAGGCGCTCCTCGCCGGGCACCGCCCCCTGCGCCCCGACGACCGGGCGCTCCTGACCGGGGCGCTCACCGACCTCGTCGAGCTCAGCGCGGCCCGCTGACCCCGCACGCGGCCGAACCAGACGTCGCACCGAACCGAAGGAACGAACCGCACCATGACGACCCACGCCCCCGACGCCGAGGCCGCCGGACGCCGCATCGACGCCCTCCTCGAGGAGGTCGACCAGACCCCGTTCGGGCCGCACGAGCGCGCCCTTCTCGACCAGGCGCTCGCGCTCGCCGTCGAGGGCGAGGACGAGGTCCGCGAGTACCGCGCGCGCATGCGGCTCACCGCGTCCGCGAACATGACGGGCGACACCGACACGGTCCTGTCGTCGTTCGCGTGGTGCGTCGGCATGCACGACCGCGACCCGGAGCGGTTCCCGACGTCCGGCCCGGACGTCGGCGGCGACCTGCTGTGGCACTACAAGTGGATGTCGGGCGCGCTGTCCCTCAACCCGGTCTTCCCCGCCGAGCAGATCCACGCGGTGCTCGACGACATGGCGCAGCGGTACGACCGCGCGGGCGTGGGCCGCAGCGGCGTCGTCATGGCACGGTTCGGCGCGGCCGCGGCGAACGGCTGGGCCGACGAGGCCGAGGCCGCGTTCGCGGAGCTCCAGGTCACGCCCGACGACGAGTACAGCCACTGCGACGCGTGCGTGCGTTCGGAGACGGCCGAGTGGCTCGCGTCGCACGGACGCGAGGACGAGGCCCTGCGCCTGTACGACGAGATGGTGGCCGAGGGCTACGCGTGCGGCGAGGAGCCGGAGCGCGCGCTGTCGCAGGCCCTCGTCCCGATGCTGCGCGCGGGCCGGTTCGACGACGCCCGCGCCGCCCACCTGCGCAGCTACCGCGACGCACGCGGGAACGCGGGCAACCTCGGCATCGTGGCAAGGCACCTGACGTTCTGCGCCGTCTCCGGGAACGAGGCGCGGGGGCTGTCGATGCTCGAGCGCCACCTCGCCTGGTTCGGGCACGACGGCCTCAACGCCCTCGAGCACTTCGAGGCGCTGGCCGCGGCGGCCCTGCTGCTCGACGCCGTGACCGCTGCCGGGCACGGCGACGCGCCCGTGCGTGGCTCCGACGGCACCGAGCTCGTGCCGTTCGTGGGCGAGCACGAGGGCCGCTGGGCCGCCGACGAGCTCGCGCCCCGCGCCTGGGAGGCCGCCGCGCGCATCGCCGAGGCGTTCGACGCCCGCAACGGCAACGCCCACTTCGCCGAGCGCCTGGCCGGCATGCGTGCGCTGGCCGGCGAGCGCTACGACGTGCCCGTCGAGACCGACGCGCCGGCACCCGCGCCCGTCACGGCGCCCGACCCCGACCCCGTGGACGCGCGCGGCTGGGCCGTCCGGGCGCGGGAGCGGGCGATCGTCGGCGACGTCGTGGGCGCTCTCGCGGCGGTCGACCGCGGGCTGGCGATCGCCGACGCCGCCGGCCGTGCCGCGCTCCTCGGCACCCAGCTCGGCATCCTCGTGAACGCCGAGCACGAAGGCGACGCACGCCTCGTCCTCGGGCAGCGGATCGAGGCGCTGCGCGCATCCGGTCAGGGCTACCAGGCGGACCTCGAGGAGCGGCTGGGGCTCACTCTGTTCGGCACCGCCTCGCCCGACGACGTCGCCCGGCTCGAGGCCGAGGTGCAGGCCGCCCAGGGCGCCGACGAGCCCGCGTCGGCCGCCGACGCGTCGCTCACGCTCGCCGTGCTGCTCGGCCGGACGGCCGGTCCCGACACGGACGCCGCCGTCCTCGGCCCGCAGATCGTCGCCGCCGCGCGACGCGCGTCGCTCCTGGCCCCCCGCGGGCCCGAGCGCTACGACGAGCTCTGGGAGGGCGCGACGTTCGTCCTCGCGCTGTCGCTCGCGCAGGACGCCGGCTCCGCCGGACCGTCCTCGGCCGAACCTGGCGGCGAGGAGCGGGCCCTCGCCGTGCTCGACGAGCTCGTCGCGTCCCTGCACGCAGCGCACGGCAACCGGGCCCGCCTCGCCGACGCGCACCGGCTCCGCGCCCGTCTGCGCGCCGGGATCGGTGACTTCGACCGGGCGCTCGCGGACGCGTCCGCGGCCCTCGAGCTCGACCTCGCGCTCGGGGCGCGCGAGCGCGCGGCCGACGCGGCGATGCTCGGGGCCGCGATCCTCGGTGACCTCGAGCGTCCGCACGAGGCCGTCGCGCGGCTGCGGCTCGCCGTCCGGCAGGCCGAGCTGGCCGAGTCGCCTGCGGTCGTCGGCGCCCGCTACGCCCTGGGGCGTCAGCTGGCCACGATCGGTGCGTCCGTCGAGGCCGTCGAGGTGCTGCAGACCGTCCTCGAGCAGGAGGAGGCGGCGGGAGCGCGTCCGGCGGCGCGGGCCGAGACCCTCGAGGCGATCGGGCACGCGTCGCGCGACGCGGACGAGCCGGGCGCTGCGGCGTCCGCGTGGGGCCGCGCCATCGACCTGTTCGAGGAGGACGAGGCCGAGGTCGGCGCTGCGCGCGTGCGGCTCGCGAACGGGAACCTGCACCTGCAGGCGGGGTACGCGCGCGACGCGGTCGACCTCCTGGAGCCCGCGGCCGCGCAGGCCCGGGCCGCCGAGCAGGTCGGGCTCCTCGTCGACGTGCTGCACCTGCTCGGGCGGGCCCGCGCCGCCGACGGCGACCCCGCCGGCCTGCAGGACCTCGACGAGGTCCTCGAGCTCGCGCGCCGCCACGACGCGGCCTGGCTGGTCGCGGACGTGACGGACTCGCGCGCCCGCGCGCTGGTCTCCCTCGACCACCTCGACGAGGCCGTCGCAGCCGCGCTCGCGGCGTCCGACCTGTTCGTCGAGGCGGGCGACCCCCGCAGCGGCGGCGGGTCGCTGCTGTTCGCCGCGCGCTCGCTCGCGGAGGCGACCCGTGAGGACGAGGCCGCGGCCGTGTACCGGTCCGCGGCCGACCAGCTCGCGGCAGCCGGCGAGGCCGACGGGGAGGCCGTGGCGCGGCTCGAGCTCGCGACCGTTCTCGAGGGGCTCGGGCGGACCGCCGAGGCCGCCGCCGAGCGCGCGGCCGCGGAGCGCGCCGCCGGCCCCGCGACCCACCCCGGCCTCCCGTGAGTGCGCACTTCTTGTGCGACACGCCGGGCG
>NZ_JBHUWD010000059.1:0-16736 GCF_042670205.1 Luteimicrobium sp. NPDC057192
GTCTCGCGTCTGTGCCAGCGAGAGGCGAGGGACGTCGTCGTCGCCGGACCGAGCGCCGTCGTCTCGTCGCAGGGAGACCGAGATACCGAGTTCCGGCCGAGGTACCGAGGATGCATCGGTATCTCGGCCGGAACTCGGTATCTCGCGACCCCGGGGCCCCACAGCGTCGTCAGCGGCGCAGGCGGTGGAACGTCGGGCAGTCGAACGGGTCGCGTGCGCTCAGCCCGACCTCGTTCAGGTGCCGCACGACGATCCCGTACGACTCGCGCAGGCTCGTCTCGGTGTAGGGCACGCCGACGTCGGCGCAGTGCTGACGGACGAGCCTCCGGGCGGCGATCAGGTGGGGGCGCGGCATGCTCGGGAACAGGTGGTGCTCGACCTGCGAGCCGAGGCCGCCCATGAGGAGGTTGACCCCCCAGCCGCCGCGGATGTTCCGGGACGTCAGCACCTGCTTGGACAGGAAGTCGACGCGCGAGGTGGGGGAGAGGATCGTCATGCCCTTGTGGTTCGGCGCGAACGACGCACCCATGTAGACGCCGAGGACGGCGCCCCACACGGCGAGGAACGCGAGCCCGAGACCGAGCGGCATCGCCCACAGGACGAACGCGACGCCGGCGACGAGCCGCAGCACGAGGGTGACGAGCTCGCCGCGCCCCGACCCTTCGCGCACGCGGGCGGCCGTCGAGCGGAGCGACGTGACGTGCAGGTTGACCCCCTCGAGCGTGAGGAGCGGGAAGAACAGCCAGCCCTGGTACCGGTTGATCAGGGCCTTGACCCCGCGGGCCCGGGCGGCGTGCTCGGGGAGGAACGAGACGACGCCCTCGGCGATGTCCGGGTCGGCGTCCACCTTGTTGGGGTTGGCGTGGTGGCGGGAGTGCTTCACGGTCCACCACGAGTAGCTGATGCCGACGACGGCGTTGGCGAGCACGCGTCCCAGCCGGTCGTTCGCAGGCCCCGAGCTGAAGACCTGCCGGTGGGCCGCCTCGTGCGCGACGAACGCGAGCTGCGTCATGACGACGCCCAGCGCGGCCGCGAGGGCGAGCTGCCACCACGACGACCCGAGCGCGACGACGCCGGCGACGATCGCGGCGAGCGCAACGCCGAGCACGGCGAGGAGGGTCACGTAGAAGCCGGTCGTGCGGGCGAGGAGCCCGCGCTCGCGGACGGTCCGGGAGAGCTCGGTGAACGAGCTGGTCACACGGTTGGGACGGTCGGGGGCTGCGGTGGTCGTCGTCACGCCCTCGACGCTAGGAAGCCCGGTCCGCGGCGTCTGTGGTGCTCTCCGCCGACCCGGGTGGGGCTGTCCCCCGCACGCCGCGGGGGAGCCCCGCCGTCGGGCACGCTCCGGACGCACGAAGGCCCCCGCCCGGTGGACGGGGGCCTTCGCCTGGAACAGCTCGCGACGCACACCACGTCGCGGTCGAGGTCGGGGGAGCGCTCAGCGTGCTCCGTGCTCGGCGAGGAGCCGGTCGGTCTCGTCCTGGACGGACGTCGCGACGTCCGCGTAGGCGGCGGCGTGCTCCCGCGCGTGGTGCGCGCAGAACAGCAGCTCGCCGCTGGCGAGGACCACACGGACGTACGCCTGGGCGCCACAGCGGTCGCAGCGGTCGGCAGCGGTCAGGGTCTCGGTCGTCGTGCTCACGAGAACATGTAACCATCGCGCGGCTCAGGACATGCCTCGAACGGGCCCGGGAGGGCCCTCGTTCGCTCCGCGCGTAGCGCTCGCCGCCCGGCCGTGGCCGCTCCGTGCGAGCCGCGGCACGCCTCGCGGGGTTTGTCCCCGTCACGGCCTACCCTTGTCCCCGTGACGACCACCTCCGCCGAGTCCAGCTACACCGCACGGCACCTGTCCGTCCTCGAGGGTCTCGAGGCGGTGCGCAAGCGCCCCGGCATGTACATCGGGACCACGGACTCGCGCGGTCTCATGCACTGCCTGTGGGAGATCATCGACAACTCGGTCGACGAGGCGCTCGGCGGCCACTGCACCCACATCCGGGTCGTGCTCCACGCGGACGCGTCGGTCACGGTCGAGGACGACGGCCGCGGCATCCCCGTGGACATCGAGCCGAAGACGGGCCTGACGGGCGTCGAGGTCGTCTACACCAAGCTGCACGCGGGCGGGAAGTTCGGTGGCGGGTCGTACACGGCGTCGGGCGGTCTGCACGGGGTGGGCGCGTCGGTGGTGAACGCGCTGTCGTCGCGCCTCGACGTCGAGGTCGACCGCGGCGGCAAGACGTACCGCATGACCTTCCACCGCGGCGAGCCGGGCACGTTCGCCGACCCGAAGACGGGCCCGTCGCCCGAGAGCCCGTTCACGCCGTTCGTGTCGCGCTCCGAGCTCGCCGTCGTGGGCAAGGTCGCCCGCGGCCGGACGGGAACGCGCGTGCGCTACTGGGCGGACCGCCAGATCTTCCCGAAGTCGGCCGTCTTCTCCTACGACGAGCTCGTGACCCGTGTGCGCCAGACGACGTTCCTCGTCCCGGGCCTCGAGATCACGGTCCGCGACGAGCGGGGCCTCGCGGGAACGCCGGGCGAGTCGGGTCCGCACGAGGAGACGTTCGTCCACACGGGCGGCTCGGTCGACTTCGTCGACTACCTCGCCCCCGACACCCCGGTCACCGCGACGTGGCGGCTCGAGGGCTCGGGCTCGTTCACCGAGACCGTCCCCGTGCTCGACGAGCGCGGCCACATGACCCCGCAGGCGGTCGAGCGCGAGTGCGAGGTCGACGTCGCGCTGCGCTGGGGCACGGGCTACGAGACCGAGCTGCGCACCTTCGTCAACATCATCTCGACGCCCAAGGGCGGCACCCACCAGGCCGGGTTCGAACAGGGCCTGCTCAAGGTCGTGCGCAAGGCGGTCGAGACGAACGCCCGCCGCCTCAAGGTCAGCACCCGCGACTCGAGCGAGAAGATCGAGAAGGACGACGTCCTCGCGGGCATGACCGCCGTCGTCACCGTGCGCCTCGCGGAGCCGCAGTTCGAGGGCCAGACCAAGGAGGTCCTGGGCACGGGCCCGGTGCGGGCGATCGTGGCGCGCGTCGTCGAGAAGCAGCTCACGGCGCTGTTCGGGTCGACCAAGCGCGACGACAAGGCACAGACCTCGCTCCTCCTCGACAAGGTCGTCTCCGAGATGCGGGCGCGCGTGAGCGCGCGCAAGCAGAAGGAGATCTCCCGCCGCAAGAACGCGCTCGAGACGTCGTCGCTCCCGTCCAAGCTCGCGGACTGCCGCACGGACGACGTCGAGCGGTCCGAGCTGTTCATCGTCGAGGGCGACAGCGCGCTCGGCACGGCGCGGCTCGCGCGCAGCTCGGAGTTCCAGGCGCTCCTGCCGATCCGCGGGAAGATCCTCAACGTCCAGAAGGCCTCGATCTCCGACATGCTCCGCAACGCCGAGTGCGCGGCGATCATCCAGGTGCTCGGCGCCGGGTCGGGGCGGTCGTTCGACCTCGAGGCCGCGCGCTACGGGAAGATCGTCATGATGACGGACGCAGACGTCGACGGCGCCCACATCCGCACCCTGCTGCTGACGCTGTTCTTCCGGTACATGCGCCCGCTCGTCGACGCGGGGCGGATCTACGCGGCCGTGCCGCCGCTCCACCGCGTCGAGGTCATCGGCGCGGGCTCGCGCAAGAACGAGTACATCTACACGTACTCGGAGGCCGAGCTGCAGGCGACGCTCAAGAAGCTCGACAAGGCCGGGCGTCGCTACAAGGACGACATCCAGCGGTACAAGGGCCTCGGCGAGATGGACGCCGACCAGCTCGCGGAGACCACGATGGACCCGCGCCACCGCACGCTGCGCCGCGTCACCGCGGCCGACGCGGAGGCCGCGGAGCGCGTGTTCGAGCTGCTCATGGGTTCCGAGGTCGCACCGCGCAAGGACTTCATCGTGGCCGGCGCGGCGAACCTCGACCGAGACCGTATCGACGCCTGACGACTTCGGGCCGCCCCGGGCCGCGGCGCGGTCAGCGGCGCCGGGTCACCGGTGCGCCGGCGCGCAGGGCGCGCGGGACCTCGGCGACGTCGTCGACGGCGGCGCTCAGGCGTTCGAGGTCGGCGGCACCCGCGGGGGAGTCGACCGCGACCTCGTAGGTCACGCCGGTGGAGCGCCAGTCGTCGTCGAAGCCGCCGTCCGCCTCGACGACGACGCCGTGGACCGCGACGCCGAGCCGCTGCCCCTCACGGAACGTGTCGTTGAGGACGCACAGGGCCACGGCGAGGTGGAGCACCTGGGCCCCGTTCGACGCGGGCGCCGCGAGGACGCCCGCCTCGGTCCACGGGTGCTCGAGCGTGACGCCCGAGCCGGAGCGGAGGGTGCCCGCGCTGGCGCGGACCCCGAACGGCGACAGGTCCATGGCACGAGTGTGCGCCGGTCCGCGCACGTCCGCGTCCGGTGCGCGGACGAGGCGGTGTCACGGACCGGACGAGTCCTTAGGATGACGGCATGACCCTGCACCTCCCGTCCTCCTCGCGCGCCCGCACGCGACCCGCCCGACGACGCCTGCTCGCCGCCGCGGTGCCCGTCGCCCTCGCCGCGGGGCTGCTCGGCGGGTGCGCCTCGACGTCGACGCCGTCGGACCAGCCGGCGACCGGGACGCAGACGCCCTCGCCGTGGCCCTCGGACGTCACGCCCAGCGCGACGCCCACCGACACGTTCACGCGCGACGCGGACGGCAAGGTCACCGGCATCTCGTACCCTGGCGAGGACGGCGAGACGGCGCTCGACCTGCTGCTGGGCGTCGACCCGACCGCGAAGGTGCAGGGCAAGGGCGCGAACGCGTTCGTCGTCGGGATCGGCGGCCGGACCGCGGACGACGCGAAGCACGAGTTCTGGTCGCTCGAGGTGGACGGCAAGCAGGCGAAGGTGGGCGCGGGAACGCTCAAGACGAAGGACGGGGAGACCATCACGTGGACGCTCGCGACGTACTGAGCCGCCTGTCCTGGCGCGACCTGGCCCACCGGTGGTGGCGGGTCGCCGTCGTCGTCGCGCTCCTCGCGCTGGCCGTCGTGTGGCGGCTCGTCAAGGACGGCCTGGGCGCCCCGCCGAACCTCGAGCTCGCGACCGCGGCGACCTTCGCGGGCGCGCTGCTGCTCCGCAACCGTGGGGCCGTCGTCGTGCCGTTCGCCGTCGCGGTCGTGAGCGACCTCGCGCTCGGCAACACGTCGATCCTCGTGTTCACGTGGTCGGCGTGGGCCGTGATCGGGGTCGCCGCGGTGCTCCTGCCCCGCTTCTGCGGCGGGCGCCACGGCGGATGGAAGCGGTACGCGACCGCCCTCGGCTTCGGCCTGGGCTCGTCGCTGTGGTTCTTCGCGTGGACGAACTTCGGCGTGTGGCTCATGGGCGACGGCGCCTGGTACCCGCACACCGTGGGCGGGCTCGTCGACTGCTACGTCGCCGGGCTGCCTTTCATGCGGCCCATGCTCGTCGGCAACCTCGTGCTCGTCCCGCTCGCGGCGGGTGTCGTCACGCTCGTCGAGCGGCTGGAGCGCGCCGCGCAGCACGATACCGTCCCCGCGCGCTGAGCGGCGGACGCTGCGAGGACGGGCGGATCGACGACGGCGAACCGCTCTCGTTCCGGTTCGAGGCGATGGTTCCGGAAACCCTCACGTCGTTCCTGAGGTCGAGACTTCGGCACTGAACCCTGAGGTCGAGCCTGAGGGTTGGCGCGGGACGCGGCCCGGTCAGGACCGCAGGATCGTCTCCATCGCCTTGCCGCGGGCGAGCTCGTCGACGAGCTTGTCGAGGTAGCGGATCTTCTGCATCAGCGGGTCCTCGACGTCCTCGACCCGCACCCCGCAGACGACGCCCGTGATGAGCTTCGCGTCCGGGTTGAGGGTCGCGGCCGCGAAGAAGTCCTCGAACGTCGTGCCGTCGGCGAGGTGCTGCGCGAGCTCGGCGTCCGTGAAGCCCGTGAGCCAACGGATCACCTCGTCGAGCTCCGCCGCCCGGCGGCCCTTGCGCTCGACCTTGGCGACGTAGAGCGGGTAGACGTCTCCGACGCTCGTCGTGAAGATCTTCATGACCCCAGTCTCGCGCCGACCCCGGCGCGCGTAGGCCCCGGGCCCGGAACAGACTGAGGGATGGCCGATGAACGAGTGGAAGAGCCGTCGTCGCCGACCGAGCTGACCAAGCCGTCGTGGGTGTACGTCGCGAAACGGACGGTGCGGGAGTTCCAGGCGGACGGCGGGCAGGACCTGGCCGCGGCGCTGACGTTCTACGCGCTCCTGGCCGCGGCACCGGCGACCGTGGCGCTCGTGTCGTTGCTCGGGTTCGTGGGGGACCCGCAGAAGGCGATCGACGACACGCTCAACACGATCAAGGACTTCGCGCCGCCCCAGACGCTCGACCAGGTCGAGTCGTTCATCAAGCCGATCGCCGGGAGCACGGGGTCGGGCTGGGCGTTCGTCATCGGGCTGGTGCTGGCGCTGTGGTCGGCTTCGGGGTTCGTCGGCGCGTTCGGGCGCGCGATGAACCGCGTGTACGGGGTGCCGGAGGGGCGGCCCGTGTGGAAGCTGCGGCCGTGGCTGCTCGTCGTGACGGCGGTCGTGTTCGTCATCGTCGTGGCGATCATCGCGGCGATGGTGCTGTCAGGCTCGGTCGCGCACCAGGTCGGGGACCTCGTCGGGCTGTCGAGCACGGCCGTGACGGTGTGGAACGTCGTGAAGTGGCCCGTGATCGTCGTGCTCGCCGTCTTCCTCGTGGCGCTGCTGTACTGGGCGACCCCGAACGTGAAGCAGCCCAAGTTCCGCTGGATCAGCCCGGGCGCCGCAGTCGCGCTCGTCGTCGCCGCCATCGCGACGGTCGCCTTCGGCTTCTACGTGAGCCACGCGAGCAGCTACAACGCGACGTACGGGACGCTCGCCGGCCTGTTCATCCTCCTGCTGTGGATCTACATCCTCTGCATGGTGCTGATCCTCGGGGCCGAGCTCGACGCCGAGCTCGAGCGTGGCCGCGAGCTGCAGGCGGGCGTCGCCGCGGAGGAGGACATCCAGCTCCCGCTCCGGGACACCAAGGCCAGCGACAAGCAGGCGGCGAAGCACGCGAAGGACGTCGAGCAGGCGAGGGCGCTGCGCGCCACCAACGGCGAGACTCGCGACCCGGGCGAGGCTTCGGACGCCGCGGCGCGCCCGGTCACGGACGCCGGGGCCGACGCGCAGGCGGCGGGCGACGGACGCGCCGCGACGGGCACGCCCCCGCCCGACGACGATCGCGCCCGCTGACCCTCAGGGGACCAGCACGATCTTGCCGTGCGTGTGCCCCTGCTCGAGCTCACGGAACGCGTCCTGCACCCGGTCCAGCGGGTAGGTGCGCGCGACTGGCACCTCGAGGTCACCGCGAGCCGCGAGCCGCGCCAGCTCCCCGACGACGACGGCGCTCGCGGCCGCTCCCTCGCCCAGCGTCCGGGCGCCCACCCGCGCGGCCGCGGACCAGTCCCGGATGGTGTCGATCCGCTCGGGGTCCACGCCGAGCTCGACCGCGAGGTCGACGTACCCGTCGCCGACCGTGTCGATGAACGCGTCCACCCGGCCCCCGGTCGCCGCGCGCACCCGCTCGGCCACGCCGTCCCCGTACGCGACCGGGACGACACCGTGCGACTCCAGCCACGCGTGGTTCCCCAGGCTCGCCAGCCCGACGACCGTCGCCCCGCGCCGCTTCGCGAGCTGCACCGCGATCGACCCCACGCCGCCCGCCGCCCCCGCCACCACGACGGTGTCGCCCGGCCCGGCGTCGACCGCGAACACGGTCGCGTACGCCGTCGTGCCCGCCACGTACAGCGAGCCCGCGACCTCCCACGCGAGGCCGCGGGGGAGCGGCACCAGGTTCACGTCGTCGACCGCCACGTACTCCGCGTGGCTGGCCCGTGCGTGCGTGAAGCCCAGCACCTCGTCGCCGACCCGGAACCCGCGCGCCTGCGACCCGAGCTCCACCACGACGCCCGCCAGGTCGCTGCCCTGCCCCGACGGGAACGTCGCGGGCCAGCGGTCGTGCCGCAACCCCCGCCGGATCATCACCTCGCCCGGCTGGATCCCGGCCGCGCGGACCTCCACCAGCACCTGTCCCGGACCCAGGACCGGCCGCTCCACCTCCTCGACCCGCAGCACGTCGATCTCGCCGTACTCGTGCAGCCGCACCGCCCTCATGCCGTCCTCCGCTTCGTCGTGACCGGCTCGCGGGCCGGGCGCCCACCGGCGCACCACCGAGCCTGCCCCGCGCGGCTGGGCCGCGGAACGGACCGGGCTTCCTAGGGTCGCGGATCCCAGGGTCCGTCGCCCGGCGGTGGTATCACTGGCCCATGGGCATGCGCCGCGACGACCTCGCCGACTTCCTCCGCCGCTCCCGCGCGCGGCTCACGCCCGACGACGTCGGCCTCGCCCACGGACCCCGCCGACGCACGCCCGGCCTGCGCCGCGAGGAGGTCGCGGCGCTCGCGGACATGTCCGCCGACTACTACATGCGGCTCGAGCAGGCACGCAGCCCGCAGCCGTCGGTCCAGATCCTCGCGGCGCTCGCGCGCGCCCTCCGCCTCGACGACGACGAGCGCGACCACCTGTACCTCCTCGCGGGGCACCGGCCGCCCGAGGCGGCGCGCGCGGGCGACGACCTGCGACCGAGCCTGCTGTTCGTCCTCGACCGGCTCGACGGCGTGCCTGTCCAGGTGCTGTCCGACCTCGGCGACCTGCTCGCGCAGAACGACCTCGCGCAGGCGCTGTTCGGGTGCGTGTGCACCGTCGCGCCCGACGACCGCAACGTCCTGGTGCGGTGGTTCACCGGGCCGGGCGTGCGCGACCACTTCGTCCCCGAGGACCACGACGCGCGGTCCCGGCAGCTCGTCGCCGACCTGCGGGCCGCCGTCGCGCGGCGCGGGGACGACACCGAGGCGCGGGCGCTCGTCGCGCGGCTGGCCGGCGCGAGCCCCGAGTTCGCGGAGCTGTGGGATCGGCACGAGGTCGCGGTGCGCCGGTCCGGGCCGTACCGGTTTCTCCACCCCGAGCTGGGACGGATCGAGCTCGACTGTGAGGTCCTTGCGACGCCCGCCGCCGACCAGCGGCTGCTCGTGTTCACGCCGCCCACGGGCGAGACCGAGACCCTCGACGCGCTCGCCGTCCTCGGTCCGCAGCACCGGCACGACCCTGCGCCCGCGCGCTGACGGCGGCTCAGAGCGTGCGGTACATGACGTGCAGGCCCACGAGCCCGCGCGTCGGGTGCGCGAACGCCTCCGGGACGGTCGCGAGGATCTCGAACCCGAGCGACTGCCACAGTCGCACCGCCCGCTCGTTCGTCTCCACCACGGCGTTGAACTGCATCGCCCGGAAGCCGTCGGCGCGAGCGCCGTCGAGCACGGCCTTCGCGAGCGTGCGGCCCGTGCCGCGCCCTGCGCCGTCGGGCCCGACGACGAAGCTCGCGTTCGCGACGTGCGAGCCCGCGCCCGGGTGGTTGGGGAGGTATTTGGCGGTCCCGAGGATCGTGCCGGCGTCCTGGGGGCGCGCGCTCACCGCGACCAGGACCCGAGCGCCGGGCGCCTGGAGCCAGGCGCGGCAGGCGTCCTCTTCCGTGATGTCGCGGGGATAGGTGTACGTCTCGCCGGCCCGGAACGTCGGCTCGAGCGCCTTCCAGATGCCCGGCCAGTCGTCGGCCGTGGCTTCCCGGATCTCGACACCTGCTCCCATGGATCGACCCTATGTGGTGGCGCCCGGGTCGGACGCGACGTCTAGGGTCGGCGTCATGACGGAACCTCGCTCGTGGCAGTCCGAGACCGCGCGGCTCGGCAACGCCGAGCCCTCCGACCCGACCGGCTGGTTCGAGCGCCTGTGGGCGTCGGCGGCCGACGGCGACGTCACGACGCCGTGGGACCGCGACGACCCGCACCCGGCGCTCGCCACGTGGCCCGGTCTGCCGGAACCCGGCGAGGGCCGGGGCAGCGCCGTCGTCGTGGGGTGCGGACTCGGGGCGGACGCCGAGCTCCTGGCCGGCCTCGGCTACGAGGCGACGGCGTTCGACATCTCGCCCACCGCCGTGGCCGCCGCGCGCGAACGCCACCCGGGTTCCGCCGTGACGTACACGGTCGGGGACCTGCTCGACCTCCCGGCCGACTGGGTCGCCTCGTTCGACCTCGTCGTCGAGATCTTCACCGTCCAGGCGGTGAACCGCAGCGTCCGCGGCCAGCTCACGGCCGGCGTGCGGTCTCTCGTGGCGCCCGGCGGGACGCTGCTCGCCGTCCAGGCGATCGCGCTGCCCGGCGACGACGACGGCCCACCCTGGCCGCTGACCCGCGACGAGATCGAGGCGTTCGGCAGGCGGGGGTTGTCGGCTGTGCGGATCGAGGAGCTCGCCGGGTCCGGAGGCGGCGGGAACGGGCTCTGGCGCGCGGAGTTCCGGCGCGGCTGAGCACCGGGCGCCCGAGTCGGCTCAGCGCCAGCCGAGCGCCGGCGCGACGTGCGTGAGGATCGACTCGATGATGTGCGCGTTGTACTCGACGCCGAGCTGGTTGGGGACGGTGAGCAGGAGCGTGTCGGCGGCTTCGACGGCCTCGTCGCGGCGCAGGTCCTCGATCAGCGGCTCCGGCTCGTCCGCGTACGAGCGGCCGAACACCGATCGGGTGCTGTCGATGAAGCCGAACTGGTCCTCCGCGTCCCGGCTGCCGAGGAAGTAGCGGCGGTCCAGGTCGTTCGTGATCGCGAAGATCGACCGCGACACCGAGACGCGCGGCTCGAAGCCGTGGTCGTGCTGGGCCCACTCCTCGCGGAACGCCTCGATCTGCTTGCGCTGCTGCACGTGGAACGGCTCGCCGGACTCGTCGTCCTTGAGCGTCGACGACATGAGGTTCATGCCCTCACGCGCCGCCCAGCGGGCCGTCGCGTCCGAGCCCGCACCCCACCAGATCCGCTCGCGCAAGCCCTCCGAATACGGCTCGATGCGCAGCAGCCCAGGCGGGTTGGGGAACATCGGGCGCGGGTTCGGCTCCGCGAACTGCTCGCCCGTCAGCGCCTCGAGCGCGACGAGCGTGTGGCGCCGCGCCATGTCGGCCTGGCTCTCGCCGTCGGCGGGCTCGAAACCGAAGTAGCGCCAGCCGTCGACGACCTGCTCGGGTGACCCGCGCGAGATGCCGAGCTGGAGCCTGCCGCCCGCGATGAGATCCGCCGCGCCCGCGTCCTCGGCGAACGCGAGCGGGTTCGCGTACCGCATGTCGATCACGCCCGTGCCGATCTCGATCCGGCTCGTCCGGGCACCGACCGCCGCGAGCAGCGGGAACGGGGAGCCGAGCTGGCGCGCGAAGTGGTGGACGCGGAAGTACGCGCCGTCCGCCCCCAGCTCCTCCGCCGCGACCGCGAGGTCGATGCTCTGCAGGAGCGCGTCCGCCGCCGTCTGCGTCGCCGACGTCGGGTGCGGGGTCCAGTGGCCGAACGAGAGGAAGCCGATCTTCTTGGTCACGTCAGAGCGAACCGGATCGGGCGTGGCGGCTATTCCGGGGCGGTCGTCCGCGCGCCGCGCGGGATGCGCAGGGTGGCGACCTCGGGTAGCAAGAACGTCATGACGCCTTCCGACGAGTCCCCGGCCTCCACCCCTGCGGGGAGCGTCCCGGTACGAGGCAGCGGACGCGAACCCGCTCCCCGGGTGAGCGCGGCCCGTCCACCGGCCGACGCCGGGCGGGACATCGAGGCCACTCTCGTGCTGCGACGCCGCAACCCGCTTCCCGAGTCGGTGGTCCAGGGTGCCCCGCTGTCGCCCGAGGAGTTCACGGCGCGGTACGGCGCCGACCCGGCCGACGCCGCCCAGGTCGAGCGGGTGCTCGTGGAGCACGGGCTCCGGGTGCTCTCCACCGACCTCGATAGCCGCCGGGTGCGCGTGGCCGGAACCGTCGAGCAGCTGCAGAGCGTGTTCGGGACGACCCTCGAGTGGGCGGAGAGCACGGCACCCGACGGCAGTCGGTCCGAGCACTGGCACCGGGTCGGCGAGCTGTCCGTGCCGAGGCCGCTCGACGGCGTCGTCAGCGCCGTGCTCGGTCTCGACACCCGGCCACAGGCGCGCGCGAACTTTCGGGCGGTCGCGCCGCGGGCCGTGTCGAGCAGCTACACGCCGGTGCAGCTCGGTGAGGTCTACGACTTCCCGCCGGGCACCGACGGCAGCGGCCGCACGGTGGCGATCATCGAGCTCGGCGGCGGCTTCGAGCTCTCCGACCTCGAGACGTACTTCGCCGGGCTCGGCGTCGCCTCGCCGACGGTCACCGCCGTGAGCGTCGACGGAGCCCAGAACGAGCCGGGCGGCGACCCGGAAGGCGCCGACGGCGAGGTCGCGCTGGACATCGAGGTGGTCGGCGCCCTCGCGCCTGCCGCCGACATCCTCGTGTACTTCGCTCCCAACACCGACGCCGGCTTCGTGGACGCCGTCGCACAGGCCGCGCATGCCACCCCGACCCCGGACGCGATCAGCATCAGCTGGGGTCAGAGCGAGGACCAGTGGACGGCGCAGGCACGCCAGAGCATGGACGACGCGTTCGCCGACGCGGCGACGCTCGGCATCACGGTGACGGTCGCGGCCGGCGACGACGGATCGAGCGACCGGCAGAGCGACGACGCGCCGCACGTCGACTTCCCGGCATCGAGCCCGCACGTCCTCGCGTGCGGCGGCACCCGCCTCGAGGTCGACTCGTCGGGCGACGTCACGGCCGAGACGGTCTGGAACAACGGCGACGGGGAGGGGGCGACCGGGGGCGGGGTGAGCGACGTCTTCGCGCTGCCCGACTGGCAGGAGCCGGTCGACGTCGCGGGCGTCGCGGGCGGCCGTTCGGGCCGCGGGGTGCCGGACGTGGCTGCGGTCGCCGACCCCGAGACCGGCTACGTGGTGCGCGTCGACGGCACGGACACGGTGATCGGCGGCACCAGCGCGGTCGCTCCGCTGTGGGCGGCGCTGGTGTTGCGGCTCGTGCAGGCGACCGGCGCGCGCCTGGGCCTCGCGTCGCGGCTGCTCTACGCGCAGGCGACCGCGGGTGCTTCGCCCGCGGGCTTCCGCGACATCACGTCGGGCGGGAACGGCGCCTACGCCGCGGCGCCCGGGTGGGACGCCTGCACCGGGCTCGGCGTGCCCGAAGGCGAGGCGCTGCTCTCGGTGGTGAAGGGCGTGTCGTGAACGTGTCCTCCTGATGGTCACGGGGGCGGCGGCCTGCGCCTGCGACTCGCCGACCCGCCCGTTAGCGGCGCCTTCGTCAGAGCTCCTCGACGTGCTCGAAGGGCACGGTGAGGAACTTGGCGGATCCCGGGACCCTGAGGTGGTACCGGGTGTGGGCGACGCGCCGCACAGTTCCCACGGCTCCGCTCCAGCGTCCGGGGGCCGTGACACGCACTCGGCTGCCGACGACGGCGAGCTTCCTGCCTCGGTACGTCCACGTCAGGAGGAACCGGTCGTCGAACGTCGTGGCGCACCGGCTGCACGACCTGGCACCCGCCGGTCGTCGGTGGCGCGTGAGCGTGTGCCCTGCCGGGCACGTCCCGACCCAGCCGGGCTCGATCGTGGGCGCCTCGGGGGCGACCGTCCGGCGACCGCTCGAGCCGATCCTGCGGGCGATGGCCCGCCAGGTCGCGTCGTGACCGTGCCGGTGCCCCGCGAGGGCGTGGGCGATCTCGTGCAGCAACGTCTCCCGGATCTCGTCGGTCGCACCCTCCTCCGCGTACCGCCGCATGATCGGGCCCGACAGGCTGATGACCTTCCGGTCGAAGCGAGTGATGCCGGCACGCTGGACGGCCGCGTCGAAGCGGAAGCTCCAGTCGGTCAGGCCGTGGGCATCCATCGCGGCCCGCGCGTCGGCGCGGATCAGGTCGAGCGGGTCGGGCACGGTGGCACGGTAGCCGCCGGCACCCACGGGCATTAGTCCCACCAGAGCCTGAGCCACTGCGTCGGCTCGCCCGGGTCGGCGCCCGGCGGGAGCCACCGCGGCCCATCAGGGAGGACCTCGTCCGGCGGGAACTGCTGGTCGAGCCCGAGCTCCTCGCGGACGTACCGTTCCAGCGCTTCGCACTCGCACCAGCCGGGGTGGACGTACTTCTTGGCCTCGTCGTAGTCGTCGTCGCCGGGCCCGGGGCCTTAGAACGGGCTCGGCCCGACCGAGAGCTTGAATTCCCGCTGCGGCCGCACGTACACCGTGGAGGTCGCGGGATAGTCCTCGTCCGGCGTGAGGTAGCCGGCCGCGCAACGCACCTGGTCGGGGACGGTCTTCGGCTCGGCTCGCGTTAGCAGGGACGATGAAGCCTCCGTCGTCCCGCTCATCCGTCGCGTCGGACGTCGTGGTGAGCAGCCTGCCGTTCGTGCTGGTCGCGGGTTGGGCAGCCCCCGTCGAGGCGCCAGTTTCCCGGGTGCCAGGGTCGGCACGAGGTGGATGAACCCTGACCATGGGAAGCGTCGGACGGTTTCTCTGTTCCCCGCGACGCCTGCGGCAAGGCCTCTGACGAGGGTGAAATCGCCCCTGCCTGCGTTGAAAGTCCCTTCTCGTGGGGAAAGATCTGACGTCCGGGCGTGCAATGGGCAAGGTGGACGCCAGCGCCACGACCAGGGGACCGAAGGAACAGATCTGCGTATGACAGCCGCCACGCCCGTGATGTCGACGCGCGTGGAGCACCCACGCGCGCCCCGGTGGCCTGCGCTGGTGGCCGCCTCGTGCGCGGTCGTGGCGGTGGTCACGGCGATCGTCGCGCTCGCCGCGGACGAGCACGCGGTCGTGATCGCGGCGACCGTGACCGGGTACGCGCTGGGCGCGCTCGGCGTCGGCGTCTTCGCGAACGTCTACCGCGCCAAGGCGAACCGGGCGCGGCAGCACCCCGAGTTCCGACCGACGCCGATGTGGCCGCGCCTCGTCAGGGCGGCACTGGTCGCGGGGGTGGTCGCAGGCCTGGTCGACGCCTTCCTGCTGGCCACGGAGCTCGCCAAGTGAGCCGGACGAACCGCATGCTGCGGAAGCGGGTCGTGGCGCTGGCCCTTTTCGTCTTGACGGTCGTCGTGTCCGGCCTGGCCACGGTCGCCGTCGCGAACCCGCTCGCCGCCGGGGCGCGCGGCGCCGCGGCCGAGAGGTCGGCCTCGGGCACGCTCAGCGCGACGGGAGCGCGCAGCTTTGCCGATCTGTCCTCCTGCCTGTCGAGCGCGGACCACTTCCTGGCGTCGGTGGTGGTCGACGAGTCCGGCAGCCTGCAGCAGACGGACCCTGACAACGACCGCGTCGGGGCGATCCAGGCCGCGCTCTCGTCGCTCGCGAGCCTGCAGACCAGCGCGGGCACCCAGCTCGAAGTCGAGGCCGACCTCGGCGTGTTCGGGAGCGACTACACCCAGCTCGTCGGCTGGGGACCGGTGAACGGCGACCACGGCGGCGCGCTCGACCGGGCGGTGACCCAGCAGATCCCCTCGCGCAACCAGGCCGCGTACACGGACTACCGCGCGGCTCTGCAGGGAGCCGAGCAGTCGATCGACGCGCGCGCAGGCGAGCTCGACGGCACCACCTGCAGCGCCATCCTGTGGTTCACCGACGGCCGCCTCGACCTCGACGAGAACGGCGAGGGGCCCAAGACGCAGGACGCGCGCATCCAGCTCTGCCAGCAGCAGGGCATCGTCGACGGCATCCGGGCCGACGGCACGACGATCATCGCGATGGCTCTGTTCGGCGGGAAGTCCTCGGGCGTCACAGCTAACGACCGCGCGCGGCTGAAGGCCATCGCCGAAGGTCGTGGCGGCGGCCAGACGTGCGGCACCGTGCCGATCCCGGCCACCTCACAGGGCGGGGCATACCTGCGCGCCGACCAGCCCGACGCGCTGCGCGCCTCGCGAAGCTCATCTGCGTGACCGCCTGGAACCCGCGGGCACGCCGTGGCTCGAGCGCGACGGTCGCCATGAGGTCCGCGCCGATCAGCCCTCGTGCCACTCGTAGTCCGCCTGCCAGGTGGGCGGGAGGTCGTCGGCTTCAGCCCAGCGAGTCTGGCCTGGGGTCAGATGGATGCCCGGCGCGATGGACCAGTCGGAGAGATCCAGGTCAAGGCCGGGGCTGGTCTCGACGTCGGCGGGCGTGAGCCAGGTGCAGTCGCCGCTGTCGCAGTAGAGCACGACCACACCTTCGGCCGAGACGAGCGGTCGAACCAGGCCCTGGTCGAAGTTCGGGCACTCTTGAAGCCACATCAAGACCTCACATGGGGATTCCGGCGACGGGGAACGAGGTGATGACACTATCGCCCTGCGTCACGAGGCGAATGACACCAACGGCGGGGTTACCGGCGGCCGCGCCTACCTGTCCGCCGATGAACCCGACCGGGCGACCCATGTTGACGTGGTAGACGGTCTTGTTGCCCTGCTGAACTGCGAAGCCCCGACCACTCTTGACGGCATCCCACGCTTCGTCGGTCAGTGAGATGGCGTCGCCGTCGAACACCCCGTGCATGGGCCGCGCGGGAATGTCGTTCGCATGGTTGAGCACGTGATCGACGCGGGTGGCGAAGTTCGGGCTCGGGTCGTGGCCGTAGCGCAAGCCGGAGTGCGACAGGAACGTGCCGTCCGGCTGCGCTGTGAGCCGTGGATGAGCGCCGTGTCCGGCGGCGTTGTGGACGAGGACGGGGACGTCGCCTGCCAGGACGTAGTACGTGTGGTGGGTGTGGACGTGGATGTTGTACACGGTGACCGCGTCGGTCTCGTCGACGGTCTCGGTCCGGACGCCGTCCAGGACCACGGTGGCGTCGGGGGTGGTGAGCAGGTCCCCGGGGCGCAGGTC
>NZ_JBHUWD010000060.1:0-16628 GCF_042670205.1 Luteimicrobium sp. NPDC057192
AGATACCGAGCCCGGGTCGGTATCTCGGCCGGCTCTCGGTATCTCGCGGGCAGGCGCAGGCCCGCTCGCGGCGCGCGCGAGTCGCGCGTGGCCCCGACGGTTGCGGACCGCGTTCCGGGAGGTCGCACGGGTCGTCCTGCCCGTGGAGTGCCCCGGGTGCGGGGTCGTGGACGTGCCGCTGTGCGCGGCGTGCGCGGGCCTCCTGGGACGTCCGCGCCGGTGCGAGGACGGTGCGCCGCGCCTCGACCGGCTCGACGGCCTGCCGGTGCTGCCGGTGTGGGCGCTCGCCCCGTACGCCGGTCCTGTCCGTGGGCTGGTCGTCGCCTGGAAGGACCGCGGGCGCGCGGACCTGGCGCGGCCGCTCGGCGACGCGGTGGCCCGGGCCGCGCGCGAGCTCGCGGGGCCGCTGCGGCGCGCCCTCGGTGGAGCGCGCGGGGACCCCACGGGCGGCGGCCGCGGGCCGGGGCTCGTCGTCGTGCCGGCGCCGTCGACGTGGGCGGCCCGGCTCGAGCGCGGCCGGGTGCCGGTGCGCGAGCTCGCGGTCCGGGCGGCCGAGGCTCTCGGCTCGTCGGGCCTCGACGCCGAGGTGGTGGACGCGCTCGCCGAGCGCCGGGGCCGCGACCAGGTGGGTCTCGGTGCGCGCGCCCGGGCGGCGAACGTGCGCGACAGGGTCCGCGCCCGCCGGTCCGCGGCGCGGTGCGCGGGGAGGCCCGTGCTCCTCGTCGACGACGTCCTCACGACGGGCGCCACGCTCGCGACCTGCGAGGCCGTGCTGGCCCGCCGCGGCGTCGTCGTGGTGGGCGCCCTGGTCCTCGCGGCGACGCCCCGACCTGCCGACCGGACGCCCCGCCGGCCGACGTGAGCCGCACCACCCCGGTTCACCCTGGACGGACGAGGCGGCCCCGCGACGTGCCGCGCCCGCCGGGCTAGGGTGGAGACGAGCCCCAGGTCCGGGACCACCGGCACCGCGGGACGCCGCGAACGGCGGCGCGCCCCAGGTGTCGGGCCGGACGCCGAGCCCGAGCGTCGGGAGGTGATGCCCCACCTGGCACCCGGTGCGGTGCCCGAACCCGTTTCGAACCCGACGCGCCGCCGCCGAGAAGAGGCCGGCGGGCGTCCATCCTCACGGAGGCTCACATGGAGATCGTCGTCGTCGGCCGTCACACCGAGGTCGCGGACCGCTTCCGCCAGCACGCGGAGGACAAGCTCGCGAAGGTGGAGCAGCTCGCCCCGACCGCGCAGCGCGTGGACGTGGAGGTGACGCGGGAGAACAACCCGCGGCTCGCGAGCGTGCGGGAGCGCGTGGAGCTCACGGTGCGCGACAAGGGGCCCGTGGTCCGGGCGGAGGCGGCCGCTGACGACCGCTTCGGTGCCCTCGACCTCGCCCTCGACAAGCTCTCCGAACGCCTGCGTCGCGCGCGCGACCGGCGCAAGGACCACCGCCAGCACCAGGTGACGCCCCCCGTCGACGTGCGGCCGCCGTCGCAGATCCCCGAACCCGAGGTCCCGGTCCCCGCACCGGCGCCCCCGGAGCACCCGGGTGACTCCGTCGAGCGCGAGCTGGGCGACTCGCCCGTGGTGATCCGCGAGAAGCTCCACCAGGCGAAGCCCATGTCGGTGGACGACGCGCTCTACGAGATGGAGATGGTCGGCCACGACTTCTTCCTCTTCGTCGACAGCGAGACGAAGCGCCCGTCGGTCGCGTACCGCCGGCACGGCTGGACGTACGGCGTGGTGCAGCTCGACACCTCGTGCGACTGCGCGTGACACCAGCGGCCTGAGCGCCCGTCCGACGCCCTCTCCGCGGTCCGCCGCGGGGAGGGCGTCGGCATGTCGGTGGCGCGCGGCAGGCTGGGCAGGTGGCTCCCGAGACGATCACCATCGCCCAGGCCCGCCGGACGGCTCTCGCGGCGCAGGGGCTCGCCCGGCGGCGTCCCGACCGTCCCGGCGCGCGCGTCACGATGGCGGGCGTCCAGCGCGTGCTCGACCGCCTGCAGGTGCTCCAGATCGACTCGGTCAACGTGCTCGCGCGCGCCCACCTCGTGCCGCTCTACGCCCGCCTCGGCCCCTACGACGTCGGGCTGCTCGACCGCGCGTCGGGCCGGTCGCCGCGCCGGGTGGTCGAGGCGTGGGCGCACGAGGCCTCCTACGTCCCGGTCGACCTCTTCCCGTCGTTCGGGTTCCGCCGCGCGTCGTTCGAGAAGGAGGCGTGGGCCAACGTCCGGTCCGTGGTGCACCAGCACCCCGACGTCGTCGACCGCGTGCGCGAGGTCGTGCGCGACGCCGGCCCGGTCACGGCCAGCCAGGTGCAGGAGCTCTTCGAGCACGAGCACCCCCGCACGCGCGACGCGTGGGGGTGGAACTGGACGGTCGCCAAGCGGGCGCTCGAGCTGCTGTTCTTCACGGGCGAGGTCCTCCCGGCGCGGCGCAACGCGGCGTTCGAGCGCTGCTAAGACCTGGCCGAACGGGTTCTGCCGCGGGCGGTCCTCGCGACCCCGACGCCGCCGCCCGAGGACCAGGTGCGCCGGCTGGTCGCGATCGCCGGGCGGGCGCACGGCGTCGCGACACGCCGCGACCTCGCGGACTACTACCGGGTGCGCGGCCCGCTCGTCGACAAGGCGATCGAGGACCTCGTCGAGGAGGGCACGCTGCGGCCCGTGACCGTGCGGGGCTGGGACGCGAAGGTGTGGGCGCACCGCGACGCGACGTTCCCGCGGGTCGTCGATGCCCGGACGCTGCTGAGCCCGTTCGACCCGCTCGTGTTCGAGCGCAGCCGGCTCGAGGAGCTCTTCGGGATGCGGTACCGGATCGAGATCTACGTCCCGGCCGCGAAGCGCGTCCACGGCTACTACGTGCTCCCGTTCCTCCAGGGCGACGCGATCACCGCGCGCGTCGACCTCAAGGCCGACCGCGCGGCCGGCGTCCTGCGCGTGCTCGCCGCGCACGACGAGCCGGGCGCCCGGCCCGACACCGCCTCCGAGCTGGCGGCGGAGCTCACGGTCCTCGCGGGGTGGCTCGGGCTGGGCGCGGTGGTGGTCGAGCCCGTCGGTGCGCTCGCGCCGGCGCTGGCCGCCGCGACCCGCTCGGCCGACGCGGCGGGCGAGGCGCTCGCGGTCTGAGGCGGCGGCGTCGGGCGCGCGGTTCGCCCTGGGGGAACGCGCAGAGGCCGCCCAGGCTTTGCGCCTACGATGGGTGCTCGGTGCACCCTCGTGGTGGAGGGCGCCGCGCCCGGTCGCCCGACCGGGGTCCCACCGAACGGAGACGTGCGTGCCTGCGATTGTCGACAAGGTCCTGCGCATCGGCGAGGGCCGGATCCTCAAGAAGCTGAACGGACTCGCCCAGCAGATCAACCGGCTCGAGCCGAGCTTCACCGAGCTCACCGACGCCGAGCTGCGCGAGGAGACCGACCGCTTCAAGGAGCGGCTCGCGGCGGGGGAGACCCTCGACGACCTGCTCCCCGAGGCGTTCGCCGCGGTCCGGGAGGCCGCGCGACGGACCCTCGGGCAGCGGCACTTCGACGTCCAGCTCATGGGCGGCGCGACCCTGCACATGGGCAACATCGCCGAGATGAAGACCGGTGAGGGCAAGACGCTCGTCGCGACGGCGCCCGCGTACCTCAACGCGCTCACCGGCAAGGGCGTCCACGTCATCACGGTCAACGACTACCTGGCCGAGTACCAGAGCGACCTCATGGGCCGCGTGTACCGGTTCCTGGGCCTGACGACCGGCTGCATCCTCACCGGCCAGACGCCCGCCGAGCGCCGCGAGCAGTACGCGGCCGACATCACGTACGGCACGAACAACGAGTTCGGCTTCGACTACCTGCGCGACAACATGGCGTGGGGCACCGAGGAGCTCGTGCAGCGCGGCCACCACTTCGCGATCGTCGACGAGGTCGACTCGATCCTCATCGACGAGGCGCGCACGCCGCTCATCATCTCGGGGCCGTCGTCGGGCGACGCGAACCGCTGGTACACGGAGTTCGCGCGCGTCGCGCGGCGCCTGACCAAGGACGCGGACTACGAGGTCGACGAGAAGAAGCGCACGGTCGGCGTGCTCGAGCCGGGCATCGAGAAGGTCGAGGACTACCTCGGCATCGACAACCTGTACGAGTCGCTCAACACCCCGCTCATCGGCTTCCTCAACAACGCCATCAAGGCCAAGGAGCTGTTCAAGCGGGACAAGGACTACGTCGTGCTCAACGGCGAGGTCCTCATCGTCGACGAGCACACGGGCCGCATCCTGCCCGGCCGCCGGTACAACGAGGGCATGCACCAGGCGATCGAGGCGAAGGAGGGCGTCGAGATCAAGGCCGAGAACCAGACGCTCGCCACGATCACCCTCCAGAACTACTTCCGCCTGTACGAGAAGCTCTCGGGGATGACCGGTACCGCCGAGACCGAGGCGGCCGAGTTCCAGGGCACGTACAAGCTGGGCGTCGTGCCGATCCCGACGAACCGCGGCATGCAGCGCATCGACCAGCCCGACCTCGTCTACAAGAACGAGGAGGGCAAGTTCGGGGCCGTCGTCGATGACATCGTCGAGCGGCACGCCAAGGGCCAGCCCGTCCTCGTCGGCACGACGAGCGTCGAGAAGTCCGAGCTGCTGTCGAACCTGCTGAAGAAGCAGGGCGTCCCGCACGAGGTCCTCAACGCCAAGCAGCACGAGCGCGAGGCGCGCGTCGTCGCGCAGGCCGGCCGCAAGGGCGCCGTCACGGTCGCCACGAACATGGCCGGGCGCGGTACCGACATCATGCTCGGCGGCAACGCGGAGCACATGGCGGTCGACGCGCTCGCGCAGGCGGGCCTCGACCCCAACGAGACCCCGGAGGAGTACGAGGCCGCGTGGCCGGCCGCGCTCGAGAACGCGAAGGCCGCCGTCGCCGCCGAGCACGAGGAGGTCACCGACCTCGGTGGCCTGTACGTGCTGGGCACCGAACGCCACGAGTCGCGCCGCATCGACAACCAGCTCCGCGGTCGTTCCGGCCGTCAGGGCGACCCGGGCGAGTCCCGGTTCTACCTGTCGATGCAGGACGACCTCATGCGCCTGTTCAACTCGGGCCTCGCCGAGTCGATGATGAACCGCGCCGGCTTCCCGGACGACGTCCCGCTCGAGTCGAAGATGGTCACGCGCGGCATCCGCAGCGCGCAGTCCCAGGTCGAGTCGCGCAACTTCGAGATCCGCAAGAACGTCCTCAAGTACGACGACGTCCTCTCCCGTCAGCGCAGCGTCATCTACGACGAGCGCCGCCGCGTGCTCGAGGGCGAGGACCTCGAGGAGCAGGTGCAGCACTTCATCCGCGACGTCATCACGGCGTACGTGGACGGCGCGACGGCCGAGGGCCAGCCCGAGCAGTGGGACCTCGACGCGCTGTGGACCGCCGTCCGCGCGGTCTACCCCGTGTCGATCACGCCGGCTGAGGTCGTCGAGCAGGCGGGGGAGATCCACCACCTCACGCGCGACCTCATCCTCACCGAGATCCTCTCGGACGCCGAGTACGCGTACAAGGCGCGCGAGGAGGAGCTCGGCGAGGAGAACATGCGCCAGCTCGAGCGCCGCGTGACCCTGTCGGTCCTGGACCGCAAGTGGCGCGAGCACCTCTACGAGATGGACTACCTCAAGGAGGGCATCGGGCTGCGCGCGATGGCCCAGCGCGACCCGCTCGTCGAGTACCAGCGCGAGGGCTACCAGCTCTTCCAGGCGATGACGGACGCCATCAAGGAGGAGACGGTCTCGTTCCTGTTCCAGCTCGAGGTGCAGGTCCAGGCCGCCGAGGAGATCACCGTCGGCGGTGCGCCCGTGGCGGCGGAGCCCGACCCGCAGGTCGAGGCGGAGCTCGAGGCCGCGGCGGCGGAGCTTGCCGCGCTGGACGACCCGACGAGCCCCGAGGCCCAGGCGCTGGACGTCGAGGCGGCACGCGAGCTCGAGGCGGAGCGGCAGTCGGTGGCCTCCGCCCCGGCGCCGTCGGCTCCCGCGGCCGGCCGCCTCGTCGGCAAGGGCCTCGACGCCCCGGAGCGCCCGGCGAACCTGCAGTACACGTCGCCCTCCGACGACGGCTCGACGAGCACCCGCGGTGACGCCTCGGCGGCGCGCAAGGCGCTGCACGGCGAGGCCGGCACGCCCGAGTCGGACGGCCGGACGTTCCCCGGAACCCCGCGCAACGCGCAGTGCCCGTGCGGGTCGGGCAAGAAGTACAAGCTCTGCCACGGCAAGAACGAGGAGTGATCCTCGCCCTCCGGGCGTGACGACGGGCGTCGGGACCTGCGGGTCCCGGCGCCCGTCTCGTGTTTTCCCGATGGCAACGGTGTCGGGTACGGTGGTTGAAGCGTCAACCTCTCGACCGCCCCGCGCTCGGCGACCGATGAGCCCTCCCGCACCGACGTCCCCCGCCTCCTCGTGGTTCGCGTCCCGGCACGCGTGCAGGGCCCCGCCGCGCGACGACGGGCGGACCGACCGCGCCCACGACCCGGAGGACCGATGACCGAGCTGCCCCTGCGGACCTGGAACGACCTCGTGATCCCCGCCCCGGGCGCGTACCACCTCGACACCGAGCACATGCGCCTGGGCTTCAACGCCACGCACATGATGATCAGCGCGGTCCGGGGGGAGTTCCGGACGGGCAGGGCGAGCGTCGTCGTCGGGGAGGACCCGCTCGAGTCCACGGCGACGGCGAGCCTCGACTCGGCGTCGATCGACACCGACAACGCCGAGCGCGACGGCCACCTGCGCAGCGGCGACTTCCTCGACGCGGACGCGCACCCGACGATCGACTTCCGGTCCACGGGGATCTCGTGGCCGACCGTCAAGCCCGACCCCATGCTCTCGTGGGCCCGCCTGCGCCGTCACGACCCCGACCGCGCGGTCCTCCCCACGGTGAGGACGGCCCCGCGCTTCCGGCTCTTCGGCGACCTCACGATCCGTGGGACGACCCTGCCCGTCATGCTCGACGTCGAGTACGGCGGCGCGCGCCGCGACGTCTACGGGCGCGACATCTTCGGGTTCTCCGCGAGCACGCAGATCAACCGCGAGGACTTCGGCCTCCTGTGGAACGTCGTGCTCGAGGCGGGCGGCGTGCTCGTCGCGAAGACGGTCAGGCTGGAGCTCGCGGGGGAGTTCATCCGGTCCGACGGCATCACGACGCGCGGCTGACGCCACGGTTGCTCGGGCGCCCCTCAGCCGATCTCGAGCGCGACCACGCGCCACTGGCCACGGTGCGCCTCGACGCGCAGGGCCGCGGCCCGCACGCGGTCCACGTCCTCGACGACGACGCTCGCCTCCGCGGCCGTCGCTCCCAGCCGGACCACGCGCGCCCGCCGGACGAGCGCGGGCCGTGGCACGCGGTTCGGTCGCGGCAGGCCGCGAACCAGGCCTGCTCGGGTCGTGAGCGCCTCGAGGACGGTCGGGCTGACCCACCGGGCGAGCTGGGCGACGGGGCGGTCGCCGCGCACCGCCTCGACGGCCCCGCGCACGACGGCGCAGCACAGGCGGGTCGGGTCGGGCAGGACCGCGGGCTCGCTGCCCGCCGCGGGTCCGGTCGGCGACCCGGGCGCGGTGCCGGCGTCGATCCTCCGCGCACGGTCGGCGAGCTCGTCGAGGTCGGCGACGACCCGCGGCCCGCTGACCCGCACGAGCGGCACCACGGGCACCGGATCGGCCTCGAGGAGGTCGCCGCGGCCCGGCGCGGGGGTGGCCCGGACCCGCGGCCCGGCGGCCGCGACCTGAGCGGAGGTGCGCCCGTGGGTCCGCGTCGCTCGGCCGGGGCGGCGTGGCGGGGCGCCGTGCGAGGGGGCGGTCCGTGCGGGGTCGGCGGCTGGGGCGAGGACGGTCATCGCGGGCTCCTTGGGTGCGGGGTTCTCGGGTGCGGGCGCGGGGTCGGTGACGGGTCGGCCGTCGGGGCGGGCGCGGCCCGTGGCGCGGGTCATGCGGGCTCCGGTGCGACGAGCACGGTGCCCGGCAGGAGCAGGTCGGGGTCGGCCCCGACGGCGTCGCGGTTGGCGTCGTACCAGCGCGGCCAAGCGCGGGCGATCTCGGCGTCCGTGGCGTGCGGGCCGAGGTGCGCGGCGGCGATGTCCCAGAGCGTGTCGCCATGGCGGACGGTGACCTCGGTGCGGTCGCCGGCCGGTGCCGGTGCGACGCGAGCTGCCGGGTGCGCCGCGCTCACCGTCCGCGGTGTGCCCCCGTCGGTTGCGCCGCCGCCGCTTGCCGCGAGAGGCTGCCACCCGAGGTCGAGCGCGTCGCCGTGGGCGCTCGCACCGGTGCCCGCCTCGGCCGCCGCCCGTGCCGCGGGCGCGGCGGCGGGTCTCGCGCCGTCGTCGGACGCCGCAGTGAGGTCGTGCCACCCCAGGTCGAGCCCGACCGCGGGCCCGACGGCGCCCGGACGGTCCGCGGCCGGGCCGCCGTCGGCGCCCGTGGCCGCGTGGTCGTGCGCCAGCACGGCGGCGGGCGCCGCCATGGCTGCGGGGGCCGCGATCGCGGCGGCGGTGCCGGCCAGTGCGACGCCGGCACCGAGGCTCATCCCGACGCCCGCGCCGACCGCCCGGCGTGCGAGCCCCCGGACCACGGCGGGAGCACGGTCGGCCACGACCCGGCGCAGGCGGGGGAGCGGGCGCCCGGCGCGTGCGGCGAGGACGTAGCCGAGGGCGAGCAGCGTGTGGACGGTGAGCCGCGCCGCGACGACCGCGCCGACGAGGAGGATCGGGACCGCCACGAGCCGCTCGATCCCCAGGACGTCGAGGCGTGACGCGAGGCTGAGGTCGCTCCCGAGGGCGGGCTCCACGAGCCCGGTCGACACGACGACGAGCCAGACGGCGAGGGCGGGTGCTGCCAGCGCGAGCCCGAGGAGGGCCGCGAGCGCGCCGAGCGCGCGGGCGTGCGACGGGGTCTCCTGTTCGGCGCCGGTGTCCTGCCGTGCTGCTCGGCCCATGTCCCTCGCCCTCCGACTGCTGGTGTGATGCAGTTTGGTGTCGTTTGATATCGACTGGGCTCGATCAAACCCGAATGGGTCACGCTGGTCAAGGGTCGTGTTCGGCATGTGGACGACGGCGACCGGGAGATCCGTTACTCGGGCACCCTGTGGCGCGTGCGCTGGGACGACCTCTTCGACGACATGGAGGCGCAGCTCGCCGCGATGGCGCGGAGCGAGCTCGACGCCCGGGTCGAGGACCTCACGCGCGCCGAGCACGCGGCGGTGCCGCTCGCGGCGCGGGTGCGTGCGTCGGGCGGCACTGCCGTGACCGTCGCGCTCGACGACGGCACCGTGGTCCGCGGTCGCATCGCGTCGGCCGCCGAGCAGTGGTTCGAGCTCCAGGAGGGCGTCCGCCGCCATCTCGTCCCGCTCCACGCGGTCGCGTGGGTGCAGGGCGTGGGCGCGCTGGCCGCGCCCGGGGCCGGCGTCGTCGAGCGGCGGCTCGGGCTGCCCTCCGCGCTGCGCGCGCTCGCCCGCGACCGCGTGCGGGTGCTCGCGCTCACGCGTGCCGGCACCGTCGCCGGACGCGTCGCCCGGGTGGGCAAGGACTACGTCGAGCTCGACGACGCCGGAACCCCGGGCGGCTCCGTCGGCCCCGACCTCGGCGGGTGGGGCGCGGGCGCCGGACGGCCGTCGTCGACGGCGGTACCGCTCGACCGCGTGCTCTGCATCAGCGAGGTGGTCTGACCGGATGGCAGGGCTGCAGGGGGACGCGCGTGACGGGTCAGCCGCGCTCCTCGAGCGTGCCTGCGTCGATCCGGGCGCGGGTCTGCGCGTACATGCGCTGGATGTACTCCTCGAGCACCGTCGCCTCGACCCGCCACTGGCCCCGGCCGCCGACCTGGATCGCGGGCAGCTCGCCCGAGCGGACGAGCGCGTACGCCTGGGCCGAGGAGATGTTCAGCACCTCCGTCACGTCCGCGAGCGTGAGGAACCGGGTAGCCATGACCTGAGTCTGGCACGCCGACCTCGCCCGGACCGGGTTGTCCACAGATCCACCGGCGACCCCCCGACCGACCCGTCGCGCACGAGAGACTGCGTGCGGGTCGGGCGGCCGCGACCGGGCCCGACCGGCTGTCACCCGACCCTCCCTCACCCCGCCCACCCTTCCCAGGAGACGGACCGACGATGACGACGACCCTCCGGCCGACCCTCGAGCCGCTCCCGACCCCCGTGACCCCACGTCTGCGGCGCCCCACCTGGCGCGACCCGCGCCTCCTCGTGGGGTGCGCCCTCGTCGCCGGCTCGGTCGCGCTCGGCGCGACCGTCGTCTCGTCGGCGCGGGACACGGCACCCGTCTACGTCGCCGCGCACGACCTCGTCCCAGGCGACCCGGTCGAGGCCTCCGACCTGCGCGTCGTCGACGTGAACCTCGGCGGCGAGGCGAGCCGCTATCTCGCCCCCGAGGGGGACGGGTTGACCGCCGGGTCCGTCGCGACCTCCGTCGTCCGGTCCGGCGAGCTCGTGCCGCGCACGGCGCTCGGCAAGGAGTCCGACGTGACGGTCCGCGCGGTCGCCGTCCCCGTGTCCGGCACGCTGTCCGACCGCGTGCGCACCGGGTCGACCGTGGACGTCTGGTTCGTCCCGAAGGCGGCCTCGGGCACGGTCGTCGCAGGGGGCGCCGACGACGCCGGCGCGCCGCGGCGGCTCACCCAGGGCGCGGTCGTCGCCCAGGTCGACGAGCCCGGCTCGAGCCTCGTCGTCGGCGGCCAGACGACCGTCCAGGTGCTCGTCCGGCCCGGCGACCTGCCGGCCGTCCTCGCCGCGCTCGCCGCGGACGGCACGGTGACCGTCGTCCCGGGCGGCGCGAAGTGAGCGCGCTCCCCGACGGCACCCCGGTCCCCGTCCTCTGCGCGGTCCGCGGGCCCGCGGAGGCCGGCGTCGCCACGACCCTCGCGGCGGACCCGGGGACCGTCGTCGTGCGTCGCTGCGCGGACGTCGCCGAGCTGCTCGCCGCCGCCGCTGCCGGCCTCGGCGCCGTGGCCGTCGTCTCCGGCGACCTGACCGGGCTCGACCGTGCCGCCGTCGCCGCCCTCCACGAGGTCGGCGCGAGGGTCGTCGTCCTCCACGACGACGTTGCGCACGAGGAGCAGCGCGTCCGTGCGCTCGGCCCGGACCGGCTGCTCGCCCTCGCCGCGGCGCTCGCGGACGGGACCACGCTGGTCTCGACCGTCCGGGACGCGCTGCGCGACCCCGCCCGGCCCGAGACGGGGGCGCTCCCCGAGCTCGACGACGCCCCGGTAGTCCGGCGCTCGGGCAGCGTGGTCGCCGTCTGGGGCCCGACGGGGGCGCCGGGCCGGTCGACCGTCGCGGTGAACCTGGCCGCCGAGCTCGCGGGCGCCGGACGTCGGGCGGGGCGTCGTCGGGGCGCGCCCGAAGGCCCGGACGTCGAGGTGCTGCTCGCCGACGCCGACACCTACGGCGGGGTCGTCGCCCAGCTCCTCGGGATGCTCGACGAGTCCGTCGGGCTCGCCGCGGCGTCCCGCGCCGCCGCCCAGGGCGTGCTCGACGCCGTCGCGCTCGCCCGGGTGAGTCCCTACGTGCTCGCGCGGCTGCGGGTGCTCACCGGCATCACGCGACCCGCGCGCTGGGTCGAGCTGCCGGCGTCGTCGCTCGACGTCGTGTGGGAGCGGGCGCGGGAGGTCGCCGACGTCACCGTCGTCGACTGCGGGTTCTCGCTCGAGCACGACGAGCTCCTCACCTACGACACCCGTGCCCCGCAACGTAACGCCGCCACCCTGTCCGCGCTCGCCGCCGCGGACGTCGTGGTCGTCGTCGGCGGCGCCGACCCGGTGGGGATCCAGCGCCTCGTGCGCGGGCTCGGGGACCTCGACGACGCCGGCGTGCTCGCGCCCCGCGTCGTCGTCGCGAACCGCGTGCGCGGGCGCGCGTCGGGCAGCCGTCCCGCGCAGGCCGTCGGCGACGTCCTCGCCCGGTACGCGGGCGTCGACGCGCCGATCCTGCTGCCCGACGACCCCGCGGCGTGCGACCGCGCCGTCCTCGAGGGGCGGGTCGTCGCGGAGTGTGCCCCGTCGTCGCCTGTCCGGTCCGCGCTCACCACTCTCGCGAACGCCGTCCGTGCGCTCCTGCCCGTTCCGGCCGCCGAGACGGGCGGGCCTGTCGGCGGGCCGGTACGACGCGAGGCGCTCGAGCGGGCACACTGAGGCCATGCGCCTGTACGTGCCCGCGACCCGCGACGACCTCGACTCCGTGACCACGACGACGACGCGGGCCACGTGGCCGATCGGGCCGCGTGTCGCGCACGCCGTGACCCCGGGCCTCCGGGCAGAGCTGCCCGACGAGGACGACGAGGGCCTCGAGTACGCCGCGTGGCTCGCCGCCGCCGACGACTCGCTGGGGCTCGTCCTCCAGGGCGCTACGTCGCCGCTGCGCGTCGTGGTGACCGTCGAGGTGCCGGGCGGCGTCGTGGGCGACGCACTCGTCTCCGGGGACGACGTGTCGCCCAGCACCGTCCAGGTCACCGACGACGTCGTCGCGCAGGTCGTGTGCGCGCACGTGGACGAGACCGACGCCGGCCCCGACGTGCTCAAGGTCGGGCAGGTCGCGGAGGCCGACCTCGACGATGCGCTCCAGGCCGTCGTCGACCGGGACCTGCTCTGGTACGACTGGACCGAGCTCGCGCACGCCCCGCGCTGACCGCCGGTGCCCCGCGCGGGCGACTACCTCGCGGTCAGTCGCCCAGGTAGTCGAGCGCGGCGTCGTGCAGGTGGCCGTTCGAGGCGATCGCGTTCCCGCTGAACGGTCCGGGCTTACCGTCGAGGCCGGTGAACCGGCCGCCGGCCTCGGTGACGATCGGGACGAGCGCGGCCATGTCGTAGAGCTCGAGCTCGGGCTCGGCGGCGACGTCGACGGCGCCCTCGGCCACGAGCACGTAGGACCAGAAGTCGCCGTAGGCGCGGGTTCGCCAGACGGTGCGGTGCAGGTCGAGCATGGAGTCGAGCCGGTCGCGCTCCTCCCAGCCCGTGAGGCTCGAGTAGGACAGCGACGCGTCCTCGAGCTCCGTCACGCCCGAGACCTGCAGCCGGGTCGCCGCGGACAGGGACTTGCCCGTCCACGCGCCCGACCCCTTCGCCGCCCACCAGCGCCGCCCCAGCGCGGGCGCCGACACGAGCCCGGCGACGACCTCGTCACCGTCGACGAGGCCGATCAGCGTCGCCCACACGGGCACACCACGGACGAAGTTCTTGGTGCCGTCGATCGGGTCGAGGATCCACCGCCGCGGCGACGACCCCGTCGCCCCGAACTCCTCGCCCAGGATCGCGTCGCGGGTGCGGGCCCGCTCGAGCGTCGACCGGATCATCCGCTCGGCGTCGCGGTCGGCGTCGGAGACCGGCGTGCGGTCCGGCTTGGACTCGACGTGCAGGTCGAGCGCCTTGAACCGGGACATCGTGTGCTGGTCGACCTGGTCGGCGATCACGTGCGCCAGACGTAGGTCGTCGTCGTAGCGGGTCATGAGGACAACGTAGTGGTGCCGCGCGGTCGCCGGTCGCAGCGCGCGCCGGACAGGTGCCGCTGCCGCGGGTGGTGACCCCTGTCCACCGACGGTGACGCTGGGTTCGCCGACGGTGACGTTGCGTTCGCCGACGGTGACGTTGCGTTCGCCGACGGTGACGTTGCGTTCGCCGAGGGTGACGCTGGGATCGCCGACGGTGACGCTGGGATCGCCGACGGTGACGCTGTGTTCGCCGAGGGTGACGCGCGGGGTTGGGTTCGCGGGCGGGTGCGGCGAGCTGGTTCGGGCTGTCGTGCTTCGGCCCTGGGGGCCGTGCGCACTCCTTGACGCCCTTCACCACCTCCCCTCACCCACCCGCTCGGTCGTCGTCTGGCGCGTCCGCACGTCGAGTATGCGATCAGCCACGTCGTCGCGCGCCGAGCATGGGGACATCACCATGGTCGGCGCCAGCCCCCGGTCGCTGATCGCTGGCTCGGCGCGGCGGTCGGGACCCGAACGTCACCGTCGGCGAGGGCTGCGTCACCGTCGGCGAACGGAACGTCACGGTCGGCGAACGGAACGTCACCCTCGGCGAACAGAACGCCACCGTCGGCGAACGGGACGTCACCGTCGGCGAACGGGACGTCCCGTCGGCGAACAGAACGTCACCCTCGGCGGACATCACCGTCGCGCTCGGCGCGAGCGGGAGCTTCGGGAGGTGTTCCGGCGCGGGGCCTCAGTCCCGCTCGCCCGACGCCCGCGCGACCACGAGGCGCCGGAACGACGCGAGCCGGGCGGCACGGGCGTCGCGCGTCGTGTCGTCGGGCGCCTCGGCCACCCAGTCGTCGAGCGCGCAGTCGGGGGCGTCGGCGAGGTGCGTGCACCCCCGCGGACAACGGTCCACGGCGACGGCGTCGAGGTCCTCGAACGCCCGGAGCACGCGGTCGACCTCGACGTGCGCGAGCCCGAACGACCGGATGCCGGGGGTGTCGATCACCCAGCCGCGGTGCTCGCCGGGTGCGAGACCGCCGTCGGGCGCGGGGAGGCGGAGGGCCACGGCGGAGGTGGAGGTGTGGCGGCCGCGGCCGGTGACGTCGTTGACGTGCCCGGTCGCCCGCCCGGTCCCGGGGACGAGCGCGTTGACGAGGGTCGACTTGCCGACCCCCGAGTGCCCGAGGAGCACGGAGACCCTCCCCGCGACCGCGTCCCGGAGCGTGCCGACGCCGACGATCGCGCCGTCGGCTCCAGGTCCCCGGTGCGTCACGACGACGCGCACCCCGATCGGCTCGTACAGGTCGCGCAGCTCGTCGGGGCTCGCCAGGTCCGCCTTGGTGAGGCAGAGGAGGACGTCCATCCCGGCGTCGTACGCGGCGACGACGGCCCGGTCGATGAACCCCGTCCGCGGCTCGGGCTGGGCGAGGGCCGTGACGATGACGAGCTGGTCGGCGTTCGCGACGACGATCCGCTCGTAGGGGTCGGTGTCGTCGGCGGTGCGCCGCAGCACGGTCCGGCGTTCTCCGATCCGCACGATCCGGGCGAGCGTGCCCTCGTCGCCGCTCGTGTCCCCGACGACGTCGACCCGGTCCCCGCAGACCACCCGGTCGCGCGTGAGCTCGCGCGCCTTCATGGCGAGCACGGTCCGCTCGTCGGGACCGTCCTCGTCGAGCAGGAGCGTGTACCGGCCGCGGTCGACGGCGGTCACCATCCCGGGCGCGGCGTCCTCGTGGGCAGGGCGTTGCTTGGTCCGGGGTCGGGTGCCGCGGCGCGACGGGCGCGACCGGACGTCGGACTCGTCGAGGACGCGCCGACCCACGGCCTCAGTCCCGCCCGCCGGGCGCGTCGACCGCGCCGAGCATCCCGGACCACAGCCCCGTGAAGCCCGGCAGCGTCTTGGCGGTCGTCGAGACGTTCTCGACCTCCACGCCGGGCACGCGCAGCCCGACGAGAGCCCCGGACGTCGCCATCCGGTGGTCGGCGTACGAGTGCCAGACGCCGCCGTGCAGCGGCGCGGGCGTGATGACGAGGCCGTCTCCGGTCTCCTCGCAGCCGCCCCCGAGCGCGACGATCTCGGCACGCAGGGCGGCCAGCCGGTCGGTCTCGTGCCCGCGGAGGTGCGCGATGCCGCGCAGGCGGCTGGGGGAGTCGGCGAGGGCGGCGAGCGCCGCGATCGTCGGGGCGAGCTCGCCGGCGGGGGCGAGGTCGACGTCGATGCCGTGGACGGTGCCGTCGCCCGTCACGGTGAGGACCCCGTCGTCGAGCGTGCAGCGGCCGCCCATGCGGGCCAGGAGGTCGGGGACGAGCGCGCCGGGCTGCGTGGTCTCGGCCGGCCATCCGGGGACACGGACCGAGCCGCCCGCGACGAGGGCCGCGGCGAGGAACGGCGCGGCGTTCGACAGGTCGGGCTCGACCCGGACGTCGCGCGCGGCGATCGTGCCGGGCAGGACCCGCCACGTCGGGACGTCGCCTGCGCCGCCGCCGAGCCCCGAGACCTGGACCTCGACGCCCACCTCCCGCAACGTCAGGACGGTCATCTCGATGTGGGGCAGCGAGGGCAGGTGCGCGCCCACGTGACGGACGGTCAGACCGTCGTCGAACCGCGCGCCCGCGAGCAGCAGGCCGGACACGAACTGGCTCGAGGCGGACGCGTCGACGTCGACGGCTCCGCCCCGCACGCCGCCCGCGCCGGTCACGGTGAAGGGCAGCCGTCCGCGGCCGCCGTCGTCGACGGTCACCCCGAGCTGGCGCAGGGCACCGAGCACGGGCGCCATGGGGCGGATCCGCGCGGCCTCGTCGCCGTCGAACCGGACGGCGCCGGTCGCGAGCGCGGCGACCGGAGGGAGGAAGCGCATGACGGTGCCGGCGAGCCCGCAGTCGACGGCGGCGTCGCCGTGCAGCGGCTGGGGTGTGACGCCGATGGTCGACCCGTCCACGTCGACCCGGACGCCGAGGGCACGGAGCGCGGCGACCATGAGGTCGGAGTCGCGGCTGCGCAGTGCGCCACGCAGGACACCCGGGCCGTCGGCGAGCGCCGCGAGCACGAGCAGGCGGTTGGTCAGCGACTTGGACCCGGGGACCTCGACCGTGGCGTCGAGCGGCTCGCTCGCGACAGGTGCGGCCCAGGGTGCGTCGTCGGTCGGCAAGGCGGTCAGCGGCGCGGTCCCGGGGGTCGTCATGTCCTCAGGCTAGCGGCCCGCGGGCGCACCGGACCGG
>NZ_JBHUWD010000061.1:0-15854 GCF_042670205.1 Luteimicrobium sp. NPDC057192
GAGTGCGTACTTCTTGTGCGACACGCCAGGCGTGTCGCACAAGAAGTACGCACTCACGGGGAGGGGGCCGGGAGGGAGGGGAGGGCGCGTCAGGCCAGGAACTGGTTGTACGCGGGGATCGTGAGGAAGGTCGGGTAGTCCTCGTCGAGCGCGACGTGCCGGAACACGGCCACTGCGTCGTCGACCCTGTTCCCGTCGGTGCGGGGCAGGTCGTCCGCGACCTCGGCGATCAGGGCCTCGACCCGCTCGCGCGTGATCGGCACCCCGGTCTCCGTGGTGGTCCGGTTGTGCACCCACTGCCAGATCTGCGACCGCGAGATCTCGGCGGTCGCCGCGTCCTCCATGAGGTGGTCGATCGCCGCGGCCCCCACCCCGCGCAGCCACGACTCGAGGTACCGGATCCCGACCGACACGTTCGCCCGCAGGCCCGCTGCCGTGACGCCCGTGGTGCCGTCGGCGGGCTGGGCGGACGCGACGTCGAGCAGGTCCGCGGCCGTCACGTGCACGTCGGGGCGCTGCCGGTCGAGCTGGTGCGGCCGGCCGTCGAGCACCGTGTGGAACTGCGCCCGCGCGACCGGGATGAGGTCGGGGTGCGCGACCCACGTGCCGTCGAACCCGTCGGCCGCCTCGCGTGCCTTGTCGCTGCTGACCTGCGCGAACGCCGTCGCGTTCACCTCGGGGTTGCGGCGGTCGGGGATGAACGCGCTCATCCCGCCCATGGCGTGCGCGCCGCGGCGGTGGCACGTCGCGACCAGGAGCTCGGTGTACGCGCGCATGAACGGCACCGTCATGGTGACCCGTGACCGGTCCGGGAGCACGTAGCGCGGCCCCCGCATGCGGTAGCTCTTGATCACCGAGAACAGGTAGTCCCAGCGCCCGGCGTTGAGACCCGCGCAGTGCTCGCGCAGCTCGTAGAGGATCTCCTCCATCTCGAACGCCGCGGGCAGCGTCTCGACCAGCACGGTCGCGCGGATCGTCCCCTGCTCGATCCCGACCAGCTCCTGCGCCAGCACGAACACGTCGTTCCACAGCCGCGCCTCGCGGTACCCCTCGAGCTTCGGCAGGTAGAAGTACGGGCCCCGTCCCCGCGCGACCAGCTCGGCCGCGTTGTGGAAGAAGTACAGCCCGAAGTCGACGAGCGATGCCGACGCCGGCTGGGGCCGCCCCGCGCGGTCCGTGTACCGCAGGTGCTTCTCCGTCAGGTGCCAGCCGCGGGGCCGGAAGACGATCGTCGGCAGGCCCGTGAGGTCCTGGCCGCCGTCGCCCGCGGTCACGCGGTACTGCTTGCCGGGCGTGCCGTCCGGCCCGGCGGGGCCCGTGAACTCGAGGCGTCCGCGGATCGCGTCGTGCAGGGCGAGCTGCCCGCCGACGACGTTCTCCCACGTCGGGCTCGACGCGTCCTCCGCGTCCGCGAGCCAGCAGTCGGCGCCCGAGTTGAGCGCGTTGATCGTCATCTTGGGGTCGGTGGGGCCCGTGATCTCGACGAGCCGGCGCTCGAGGCCCGGGGCGCCCCGGTGCCCGGCGACGGTCCAGTGGAGGTCGTCGCGCACCGGGCGCGTCTCGGGCCGGAAGTCCGGGTCGATGCCGTCCGCGACCTGCCGACGACGGCGCTGGCGCTCCGTGAGCAGGTCGTGGCGGCGGGCGAGGAACGCGTCGTGCAGGGCCGCGAGGAACTCGAGCGCCTCGGGGGTCAGGACCTCGTCGAAGCGTGGTCCGGGCGTCCCGGTCACGGTGAGCGTGCCGCTGGTCGTGTCGGTGGGCGTGGGGGTGTCGAGCGTGGTGGTCATGTCGGGCTCCTTCGGCGTCGCCGTCGGCGGTCGGTCGGTGGGAGGGGCGGTCACTGGAACTGGGCGGTCTCGGTGGACCCGGCGAGCGCGAGCGTGGCGCTGTCGGGGTTGAGGGCCGTGGCGACCCGGTCGAAGTAGCCCGTGCCGACCTCCCGCTGGTGCCGGGTGGCCGTGTAGCCGTCGGCCTCGGCGGCGAACTCCGCCCCCTGCAGGTCGACGTAGGCGCTCATCGCGCGCTCGTTGTAGTCGCGGGCGAGCTGGAACATCGAGTGGTTGAGGGCGTGGAAGCCGGCGAGGGTGATGAACTGGAACTTGTAGCCCATGGCCGACAGCTCGCGCTGGAAGCTCGCGATCTCGTCGTCGGACAGGTGGCGCTTCCAGTTGAACGACGGCGAGCAGTTGTAGGCGAGGAGCTTGTCCGGGAACTCGGCGTGCACGGCCTCGGCGAACTTGCGCGCGAGCTGGAGGTCGGGCTCGCCGGACTCGACCCAGAGCAGGTCCGCGAACGGCGCGTACGCGAGGCCGCGCGCGATGACCGGCTCGATGCCGTTCCGGACCCGGTAGAAGCCCTCGCTCGTGCGCTCGCCGGTCGTGAACTCCTGGTCGCGCGGGTCCACGTCGCTGGTCAGCAGGTCGGCGGCGAGCGCGTCGGTGCGGGCGACGACGATCGACGGCACCCCCGCGACGTCGGCCGCGAACCGGGCCGCGTTGAGCGTGCGCACGTGCTGCTGGGTGGGGACGAGGACCTTGCCGCCGAGGTGCCCGCACTTCTTCTCGGACGCGAGCTGGTCCTCCCAGTGCACGCCCGCCGCGCCGGCCTCGATCATCTGGTGCATGAGCTCGTAGGCGTTGAGCGGGCCGCCGAACCCGGCCTCGGCGTCGGCGACGATCGGCGCGAGCCAGTCCGCGGGGGCGTTCTCACCGCTCGGGTCCGTGGCCTCGACCTGGGCCGCGCGGAGCAGCGCGTTGTTGATGCGGCGGACGACGGCGGGCACCGAGTTCGCCGGGTACAGGGACTGGTCCGGGTACGTCTGGCCGGAGAGGTTCGCGTCGGCGGCGACCTGCCAGCCCGACAGGTAGATCGCCTTGAGGCCCGCGCGGACCTGCTGGACGGCCTGGTTGCCGGTGAGGGCGCCGAGCGCGGCGACCCACTCGTTGCCGCCGCTGCGCTCGGACGCGTGGAGCTCCTCCCAGAGCCGCTCGGCGCCGCGCCTCGCGAGCGTCCGGTCCTCGCGGACCGGGCCGCGGACCGCCACGACGTCCTCCGCGGTGTACGTGCGCTCGACGCCGGCCCAGCGCGGGTCGGTCTTCCAGGTCCGCTCCAGCTCGGCCGCGGTCTCGGCCTGGTCGCCCGGGCGGGGCGTGGGGCGGGGCTCGGGGCGGCGGGTCACGATCGTCGGGGTGCTCACGGTGGTCTCCTCGCGGTAGGTGCGGACGGTCCGCGTCGAACGGTGTTCTGGCCGAACTTCCGTTGAAGCGGCCCGTGAGACGACCTTCAGCCCTCCGCAAGCCTTCTCGGCGACTTTCCCGTGCAGAAGTTCTTCGGTTCTTCTGTTGGACGGAAGGCGTCGGTGGTGTGAGCATGAGTCATGGCAGTCGCACCCCTCACCGACCTCGCCGACGAGCCCGACGCCCTGACGATCGGCCGCCGCATCCGGCACCTGCGCACGCAGCAGGGCATGACGCTCGACGAGCTCGCCGCCGCCATCGACCGCGCGCCGTCGCAGGTGTCGATGATCGAGAACGGCAAGCGCGAGCCCCGGTTCACCCAGCTCCAGCAGATCGCGAAGGCGCTCGGCGCGACCCTCGACGACCTGTTCTCGACCGAGCCGCCCAGCAGGCGCGCCGCCCTCGAGATCGAGCTCGAGCGCGCGCAGCGCGGCCCGCTGTTCGACGCGCTCGGCATCTCCCCGGTGCGCGTCGGCAAGGGGCTGCCCGGCGACGCGCTCGAGGCCCTCGTCGCCCTCCAGCGGGAGATCGACCGGCTCCACCGCGAGCGTGCGTCGACCCCCGAGGAAGCGCGCCGTGCCAACACCGAGCTCCGCGCGTCGATGAGGGCGCAGGACAACTACTTCCCCGAGCTCGAGGACGCCGCGCGCGAGCTCCTGGGCGCCGTCGGGCACGCGGGAGGCCCGATCTCGCAGCGCGTCGCGTCCCAGATCGCCGAGCACCTGGGCTACTCGCTGCACTACGTGGGCGACCTCCCGCAGACGACACGGTCGGTCATCGACGAGCGCCACCACCGGCTCTACCTGCCCGGCGGGTCGCGCGGCGCCGGGTTCTCGCGCACGGCCGTCCTCCAGGCGCTCGCCGCGCGGGTGCTCGGGCACGCCGAGCCGCACGACTACGCCGAGTTCCTGCGCCAGCGCGTCGAGTCCAACTACCTGTCCGCTGCGGTCCTCATGCCCGAGGAGGACGCGGCCGCGCTCCTGGGCGAGCAGAAGGGCCGCCGCGAGATCTCGATCGAGGACCTGCGCGACGCGTTCGCCGTCTCCTACGAGGCGGCCGCCCACCGGTTCACGAACCTCGCCACCGCGCGGCTCGGCCTGCGCGTGCACTTCATGAAGGTCCACGAGTCCGGGGTGATCCACAAGGCGTACGAGAACGACGGCGTCCGGTTCCCCGCCGACCCGCTCGGCGCCGTCGAGGGGCAGCCCGTCTGCCGGCACTGGACCGCCCGGACGATCTTCGACGTCGAGGACCGCCTGAGCCCGTTCTCCCAGTACACCGACACCCCCACGGGCACGTTCTGGTGCACGTCGCGCACCCAGCGCACCGCCGACGGCGAGTTCTCGGTGAGCGTCGGGGTCCCGTTCTCCGAGGTGAAGTGGTTCCTCGGGCGCGACACCCCGCACCGCGACGTGTCCCGGTGCCCGGACGAGACGTGCTGCCGGCGCCCCGAGGGCGTCATCGCGGACCGCTGGGAGGGGCACGTGTGGCCAGCGCCCGCGCCGCACGCGTCGATGCTCGCCGCGATGCCCACGGGCGCGTTCCCGGGCGTCGACTCGTGGGACGTGTACACGTTCCTCGAGCGCCACCGGCCGCGCGGGGCGGAGTAGCCCCGCGCGGCCCGTGGCTGCCGCCGCACTCAGCCCAGGGCGTCCAGCTCGCCCGCGGCGCCCGCCTCGGACGCGAGCTCGGCGACCTTGAAGTGCATCTTCTTGCCGGTCGCCGTCATGGGCAGCTCGTCGACGACGCGGTAGGCGCGCGGCCGCTTGAAGTTCGCCAGGCCGGGGTGGTCGAGCGCGTGCCGGTCCAGCTCCTCCGCGGTCGGCGGGTCGGCCGGGTCGTGCGGCACGACGTACGCGACGACCCGCTGGCCCCAGCGCTCGTCCGGCACGCCGACGACGGCCGTGTCCCGGACCTTGGGGTGCTCGACGAGCACCTCCTCGACCTGCACGGGGTACACGTTCTCGCCGCCCGAGATGATCATGTCGTCCTTGCGGCCGAGGATCGTGACGAACCCGTCCGCGTCCCAGGTCGCGAGGTCGCCCGGGTACAACCACCCGTTCACGAACTTCTCGTCGTCGTCGATCCCCACGTAGGAGAACCCGGACTTGGGCGACCGCATGATCACCTCGCCGATCTCCGCGCCGTCCGGCGCGACCGTCTCCTCGGGCGTGGCCTTGCGGTCCGGGAGCACCTTGACGACGCGGACGTCGTCGTCGGTGCAGGCGCGCCCGGCCGAGCCCGCGTGCTCGGGCAGGTCCTCGGGGCGCAGGAACGTGTTCCAGAACGCCTCGGTGGTCCCGTACCCGTTGAAGATCCGCGGGGTGAGGAGCTGTTGGTAACGCAACGCGGCGGCGCGGTCGAGCGGCGCGCCCATCGTGACGATGCCGCGCAGGCCCGACAGGTCGCGCGGGCTGCGCTCCTGCTCGTCCGCGAGCAGCTCGAGCGTCGTCGGGGCGCCGACGAGGAACGTGATCTGGTGCTCGGGCACCCAGTCGAGGACGGTCGCCGCGTCGAACGCGCGCAGCGGCACCACGGAGCCGCCGACGTAGAAGACCGGGTTCGGGCCGCCCGAGTACAGGCCGCCACGGTGGAACCAGGGCGTCATGTTGAGGGTTCGGTCCGTCGGGCCGAGCGGGAAGTGCATGATCACGTCGTGCGCCGACATCACCTCGACGATCGACGGCAGCGACACCCCCTTGGGCATGCCCGTGGTGCCCGACGTGTACAGGCGGGTCGTCTCCTCGTAGGTCGAGAAGTCGTCCGGCAGGGGAGGCACGGGGGCGCTCGCGGACGCCAGCGCCTCGTCGAAGCCGACGGCGCCGGCGGGGCCGCCGTCGCCCGGCTCGCCCACGACGACGAGCGCCGGGGCGACCCCCGCGATCTCGAGCGCCTGCGCGGCGGCGGCGCCGAGCGTCGCGTCGTAGACGAACACGGTGGGCTCGGACTCGCGCAGGATGTGCCCGGTCTCGGCCGGCGCGAGCCGGAAGTTCACGGGGACGCCGACGGCGCCGAGCCGCTGCGTCGCGAGGTAGAGCACCGCGAACTCGAGCGAGTTGAAGAGCTGGTGGACGACCCGGTCCCCGCGACCCGCGCCCCGCTCCGCGAGCGCCGACGCGGCCCGCTCGACGACGGCGTCGAGCTCCGCGTAGGTGAGGGTTCGGCCGGTGGGCGGGTCGACGACCGCCACGTTGCGGCCGAAGCGGTGGACGTTGCGGCGGAAGCCCGCGTCGTAGGTGAAGTCGTGCTCGAGGTAGCGGCGGAGTCGTGTGGCGTCGTAGGCCATCGGTGGTGATCCCTCTCCGGGCGCCCGCACCGGGGCGTCCTCCCAGATAAGCCTCCTGCGCCGCTCAGGCTACGCCCGCGTAGGTCCGGCCACCGCCGGGGTCCGAAGACCCGGCTACGCCGCCTGCTGGTCGTCCGGGATGCCGTCCTCGTTGATGTCGGCGGGACGCGCCTGGCCGGCGTCGCGGCGCAGCAGGACGGCGGCGATCCCCGCGGAGACCACCGACGCCACGAGCACGGCGACCTTGGCCTCGGCGACGCGGGCGGCGCCGTCGGGCGTGCTCGCGTCGAACGAGAGCTCGGCGACGAGCAGCGCGACGGTGAACCCGATGCCGGTGAGCGCGCCGACCGGCAGCATGTCCCGCAGCCCCACGCCCGGAGCGAGGCGCAAGGGGCTGAGGCGGACCGCGAGCCAGGTGGTCCCCAGGACGCCGAGCGGCTTGCCGACCACCAGCCCGACCATGACGCCGATCGCGACGTGCGAGCCCAGCAGCTCGCCGAGCCCGGTGCCGACGACGGTCACGCCCGCGGCGAAGAACGCGAACACGGGCAGCGCGACCCCGTTGGCGATCGGCCGCCAGGCGTGCTCGGCACGCTCGGCGCGGCCGACGAGCTCGCCGTGGACGGCGCGCGTCGGCATCGCGAAGCCGAGCAGGACGCCCGCGATCGTGGCGTGCACGCCGCTCGCGTGGACGAGCGCCCACGCCGCGACGGCCAGCGGGCCGAGGAGCCACCACGGCGCGCGGCGCAGGCGCGCGACGACGCCGAACGCCACGACGCACGCGAGCCCGCCGAGCAGCGTGCCGATCGCGACGTGCGCCGTGAGGACGAACGCGATGATCACGATCGCGAGCAGGTCGTCGACGACGGCGAGCGTGAGCAGGAACGTCCGCACCGGTGCCGGGAGCCCGCGCCCGAACACGGCGAGCACCGCGAGCGCGAACGCGATGTCGGTCGCCGTGGGCACGGCCCACCCGGCGCGCGCGCCGCCGTCGTGGTCGAGGAGCGTCGTCGCGAGGTAGAGGACGGCGGGCGCGAGCATGCCGCCGACGGCTGCGAGCACGGGCACCGCGGCCCGGCGCGGGTCGCGCAGGGAGCCCGCGACCACCTCCTGCTTGAGCTCGAGCCCGACGACGAAGAAGAAGATCGCGAGGAGCCCGTCGGACGCCCACGTCCCGAGGCTGAGGTCGAGGTGGAGCGGAGCCAGCGCGTCGCCGCCGGGGACGGCCGCGACGATCGTCTGGTAGGTCGCGCGCCACGGCGTGTTCGCCCAGACGACGGCGACCAGCGCGGCCCCGAGGAGGAGCGCGCCGCCACGTCGCTCGTCGGTCACGAAGCGTCGGGCACGGGCAAGGCTGAGGACGGGCACGGGACCTCCTGGTGGCAGGCTGCATCGAGTGCCGACCAGACTTCCCGGCTCACCACGGGTCAGGCTACCGGGCGCGCGGGCTCCGGGCTCAGTCGTGCCAGGTTCCGAGCCACTCGTCCCACCGCGGCCCGCCGTCGAACGTCGTCCCGTCGCGCGCGGCGTCCCGCAGTCCGCGCACGACGAGCGCCAGGTACCGCAGGTGGAGAGCGTCCACCTGGGCGCGCGGGTAGGGGAGCGGGGGGCGCAGGTGCACGAGGAGCTGCATGACGTCGGCCGTGGTGAAACCGTCCGGCACGCGGGCCGCCTCGCGGTCGTGGGCGACGAGCCGCTCGAGCGCGGCGCGCAGCTCGTCGGAGGCCTCGGCGAGCTCGGGGGAGAGGGGGCGTCCGCTGCCGGTCGGGCGCAGCAGGGGGCCCCGCGCGCCGGTGATGTGTCCCGCGACGAACGTCTCGACGGCGCCGGGCTCGTCGGGCGTCGGCGGCGCGGCGTCGTGGGCGTCGGCGATGCCCGCGGCGAGGCGCGCGACCTCGCGGACGCCCTCGAGCCGGAGCGCCTCGACGAGCGCGTCCTTGGTGGGGTAGCGGCGGTAGACCGACCCGACCCCGACCCCGGCCCGCCGCGCGATGTCGGCCATCGAGGCCGCGTCGCCCTGCTCGGAGAAGATCTCGCGTGCCGCGTCGAGGACCGCCGTGTCGTTGGCGCGCGCCTCGCGGAGGCGACCGGGAAGGGCGCTGGGCGCGGCGGCGTCGTCGGGGGCGGACATGTGCTCACGGTAACCGGTCCGTGGCTGCTATCCTCAATCGGAACGGAGCGTCCGTTCCGATTGAGATGCACCGAGAGAGCGAGACCCGCCGTGCCCCCCACCTTGCCCGCCGAGACCCGGTCGACCACCCGACGCCCCGGCCTCGTCACGTTCGCGCTCAGCGCGGTCGTGCTCTCGTTCTCGCTCATGCAGACGCTCGTCGTCCCCGCGCTGCCCACGATCGGGAGCGACCTCGGCGCGAGCTCGCAGGGGACCGGGTGGATCCTCACGGCCTTCCTGCTCGCGGGCGCCGTCCTGGCGCCCGTCGTCGGGAACCTCGGCGACCGGGTCGGGCACCGCAAGGTCCTGCTCGGAACGGTCGGCGTCTTCGTCGTGGCGACGCTGCTCGCCGCCGTCGCGCCGAACCTCGCCGTCCTGCTCGGCGCCCGCGTGCTCCAGGGCGTCAGCACCGCGACCTTCCCGCTCGCGCTCGCGCTCGCCCGGCAGGTCCTCGCCGGCCCCCGGCTGGCCGCGGCGTTCGGCTGGATCGCCGGGATGATCGGGCTCGGAGCGGGCGCCGCGCTCGTGCTGGGCGGGCTGATCGTCGAGGCGCTGTCGTGGCGGTGGATCTTCGTGCTGGCAGCCGTCCTGATCGCCGTCGCCGGCGCGACGGTCGCCGCCTGGGTCCCCGCGGGCACCGCGCCCGTCGTCGTCCGGCGCACCGACTGGGCCGGGATCGCGCTCCTCGCCACCGGCCTCGTCGGTGTCCTGCTGGCCGTCTCCCAGGGCGGGTCGTGGGGCTGGACCTCCGTCCGGACCGTCGTCGTGGGGCTCGCCGGCGTCGCCCTCCTGGTCGCGCTCGTGCTCGTCGAGCTGCGCCGGACGGCGCCCGTGGTCGATGTCCGGACGTTCCGGCACGGGCCGATCGTCCTCGTCAGCCTGCTGACGGTCGCCGTCGGGTTCGTGCCCTACGTCTGCTACGTGGCGCTGCCGATCCTCACCCAGGCGCCCGAGTCCACCGGTTACGGGCAGGGCATGAGCGTGACCGTGTCGGCCCTCGCGATGCTGCCGAGCGCCGTGCTCGTCTTCCTCGGCGGGCGGATGACGCCGTTCGTCGTCGCCCGGGCGGGGGCCGGCGTCGCCGCGCTCCTCGCCGCCGCCGTCATGGCGGTCGGGTCCGTCGGCCTCGCGCTCTGGCCGACCGAGCCGTGGGCCGTGGTGGTGGCGTTCGGCGTGCTCGGCCTCGGCAACGGCATCGGCTACGCGATCTGCGCGCAGCTCGTCGTGACGCTCTCGCCCGCGGAGGAGACCGGCGCCGCGACCGGCCTCAACAGCGTGGTGCGGACCATCGGGTCCGCGTCCGCCGCGCCGGTCGTGGCGGCGCTCCTCGCGACCGGGACCGTGGCCGACCCGGCCGGCCCGTTCACCGAGGCGTTCTGGGTCGCGGCGGCCGTGAGCGTCGTCGGGGTCCTGGTCGCTGTCGGCCTGGTCGCTCGGACGCGCCGGACCGCCTGACCTCCGGGTCCCGCCGCGCCGGCGGCGTCAGCGGACCGGCGGCACCCGGCCCGACCACGGGTCCGCGGCCTCGAGCTGCGCGGACAGCGCCAGCAGGAGCGCGTCGTCGCCGAGCCGTCCGGTGAGCATCACCCCGACGGGCAGGTCCCCTGCGCCGTCGCCCGTGGCGGCGCCCTCGGCCCAGCCGAGCGGCAGGCTCACCGACGGGCGGCCGGTGAGGTTCGCGACGCTCGTCCACGGCGTGAACCGGGTCTGCGCGGCGAAGTCGCCCGCGGGGTCCGCGTCGTCGCGCATCGAGCCGACCAGCGCCGGGAGCTGCGCGAGGGTGGGCGTGAGGACCACGTCGAACGCGTCCCAGGCCGTCGCGACCTGTTGCGTGAGCCGCTGCATGCCCGCGACCGCCTGGGCGAACACGAGCCCGCTCTGCTCGCGCCCCGTGGCCCGCAGCCAGCGGGTCAACGGCGTGAGGAGGAGCTCCGCGTCCTCGGGGACCGGGGCCGACAGCGCACCCACCGACCACAGGGCCGCGAACGCGCCCCAGTCCTCGGCGGGGAACGGCACCGGGGCCTCGGCGACGGAGTGCCCCAGCCGGTCCAGCAGCGCGACCGTGTGGTCCACCGCGTGCAGGCTCGCGGGGTCCACCTCGGCGTCGTCCGCGATGACGGGCGTGTCGAGGACGCCGACCCGGAGCGGGCGGGGCGCGACGTCGCAGGCCGCGAGGTAGCTGCCGGCCGGGCCCGGGCCGCCGGGCGCGACGAACGTGTCGCCGGGCCGGTTCACGGCGAGCACGTCGAGGAACGCAGCCGTGTCGCGGACCGTGCGGGTGAGGACGCCGTGCGCCGCCAGCCCGACGCCGTCCACGGCGTGCGGGCCCCAGCTCACCCTCCCGCGGCTCGGCTTGAGCCCGACCAGCCCGGTGGCGCTCGCGGGGATCCGCAGCGAGCCGCCGCCGTCGTTGCCGTGCGCGACGGGGACGATCCGGGTCGCGACCGCGGCCGCGGCCCCGCCGCTCGACCCGCCGGCCGAGCGCGTGAGGTCCCACGGGGTGCGGGCCGCCGGGGCGACGTCGGGCTCGGTGTACGGGGGCAGGCCGAGCTCGGGGGTGTTCGTCTTGCCGGGCATCACGGTGCCCGCGTCGCGCAGGAGCGTGACGACGCCGTCGTCCACGGGCGGGACGAAGCCCCGGAGCGCCGCGGAGCCCGCCGCCATGGGCACGCCCGCGACCATGGTCAGGTCCTTGATCGGGACGGGCACGCCGAGGAACGGAGGGAGCGTGTCGGTGGTTCCGTCGCGGCGGGCGGCGACCAGGGCGTCGTCGGCGGCCCTGGCCTGCTCGTGCGCGAGGTCGGGCGTGAGGGTGACGAACGCCCCCACGGTCGGCCCGAGCCGCTCGGCACGCTCGAGCGTGTGCTCGAGGACGTCGGTCGCGGAGGCGTCGCCGCGGCGGAGCGTGGTCGCGAGGGTCAGTGCGTCGAGGTCGTGGAGCTCGGTCACGTCTCGACCCTAGCCGCCGTCCTCCGCGTGGCGGTCCGACGGAGCCGCGGCGTCCCCTGTCGGTGGGACGCGTGAAGGTGGAGGCTTGACGGAGTGGGCCTCCGGATCTATATTCCTTGAGGCATTATTCCGACCGGAACAACGAACGGCGGACTGCCGCACCAGACCACGACACCAGGGGGTGACCGATGGCTCGCCGTGAGCTGTCGTCCATCGCGCTCATCGTGCTCGGACTGCTCGACCAGGGGCCGCTCCACCCGTACGAGATCCTCCGGATCATGCGCAAGCACCGGGACGACCTGCGCGTCCCGGTGAGCGTCGGCTCGATCTACCACGCCGTCGAGCGGCTCGAGCGCGAGGGCTACGTGGTGCCGCTCGCCACCGCGCGCGAGGGCGCCCGGCCCGAGCGCACGACCTACGAGATCACCGACGCCGGGCGGGACGAGCACCGTCGGCGCACGCGCGAGCTCCTGCGGACCGTCCAGCCCGAGTACCCGGCGTTCGACGTCGGGCTCGGGCAGGCGGACGCGCTCGAGGCCGACGAGGTCGTGGCGCTCCTGCGGGAGCGGCTCGACACCGTCCGGGACGAGCACGCCGCCTACGACGCGGCGCTCGGCTCGATCGTCGCGCGCGGCGTCCCGCGCCGGCACCTGCTCGACGCGCTCTACGAGCTCGAGCAGCGGGCCACCCAGATCGCGTGGATCGAGCGGACGGTCGCCGAGATCGAGTCCGGCGAGCTCGACTGGACCACGCCCCACTTTCCGACGCACGGGCTCGACGCCCACACGCACGACGACACCACGTCGTCCCCAGAGAAGGACCTCGTATGACCACACCGCTCGTCGACCTCAAGGGTCGCAGCCCGTGGAGCGTGCTCCCGCCGCTCGTCCTGGGCTTCTTCATGATCATGGTCGACACGACCATCGTGAACATCGCCGTGCCGTCCATCCAGAAGGCGTTCGACGCCGACATCACCTCGGTCGGCTGGCTCAACAGCGGCTACCTGCTGTCGTTCGCCGTCCTCATGCTCCCCGCGGGCCGCCTCGGCGACCGCTACGGCCCGCGCGGCCTCTTCATCGCCGGACTCGTCGTGTTCACGGTCGCCTCGGCCGCGTGCGGGCTCGCCGGGTCGATCGCGTTCCTCATCGCCGCGCGCGTCGTGCAGGGCCTCGGCGCCGCGCTCATGACCCCGCAGACCATGGCCGTCATCACCCGCGTCTTCCCGGCCAAGAGCCGCGGCGCCGCCCTCGGCGTCTGGGGCATGGTCGCGGGCCTCGCGACCATCGCCGGCCCGGTCCTCGGCGGCCTGCTCGTCGAGAGCTGGGGCTGGGAGTGGATCTTCTACGTCAACATCCCCGTCGGCGTCGTCGCGCTGTTCTGGTCGTTCGCGACGGTGCCGCACCTCGAGACGCACAAGCGCTACTTCGACGTGGTCGGCACCGTGCTCGCCGTCGGGGGCCTGTTCCTGCTCGTCTTCGGCCTGCAGGAGGGCGACACCTACGACTGGGGCACCATCACCGGCCCGATCGGGATCTGGGAGCTCATCGGCGCGGGGCTCGCGATCCTCGGCGTGTTCGTCTTCTGGCAGCACCGGCTGGGTGAGAAGGCCCTGCTCCCGCTGCGGCTCTTCCACTTCCGCAACTTCTCGCTCTCCAACGTCTCGGCGTTCATGATCTCGTTCGCGATGCTCGGGATCTTCTTCCCGTTGACGATCTTCCTGCAGTCGATCCTCGGGCTCAGCCCCCTGCACGCGGCGCTCGTCAACCTCCCCGCGTCGCTGCTGTCGGGCGTCGTGGCGCCGTTCGCGGGCCGCCTCTCGGACCGGATCAACGGCAAGTGGGTCGTCGCGGCGGGCTTCGGTTTCATCGCCCTCTCGCTCGTGCTCGTGTACAGCGTGCTCTCACCGGACGTCTCCGAGGCCACGCTCATCTGGTGCATGATCCCGTTCGGGTTCGGTACCGGGCTCGTGTTCTCGCCGATGGTCAACCTCGCCACCGCGGGCCTCGACCACCGCACCGCCGGCGCGGGCGCGGGCGCGTTCAACACCATCCGCCAGGTCGGCAGCGTGGTGGGCTCCGCGGCGATCGTCGCGATGCTCACCGGGCGCCTGACGACCACCATCCCCGACGCCGCGCGCAGCGTCGCCGGCACCCTGCCGGCCGACCTGCAGCAGCCGTTCGCGAAGGTGTTCTCCGGCGGGAACCTGTCCGCCGACAGCATCCAGCAGGGCTTCCAGCCGCCCGCCGGGGTCACCGGCGACGCCGCCCGCCAGATCGGCGCGGCCGCCCAGCAGGCCGTGGGCGACGGGTTCACGGTGGCCGTCAAGGACACGCTGCTCCTCGTCGTCGCGGCGCTCGTCGTGGGCGGCGTCGCCGCGCTGTTCATGTCGCCGACGCGGCGCAAGGAGGCGGCAGGCGCCCCCGAGGCCGGCGCGGGGGAGTCCGCAGAGGAGCCCGCCGCCGTCTGACCTGCGGCGTCGTCCCCACGGCCCGGTCCCGCGCCTGCGGGGCCGGGCCGTCGGCTCGTGGGGCGTCGCCGTCGGCGCCTGGGACGTCCGGGTTAACTTCTCGTGACCGGTCCGCGACGCGCGGGCGTTCATCGCGACGGCACGAATGACACGGGCGTAGTTTGCCGACATGGGCGACGCTTCGTCGCCCACGGGAGGCCAGCCCATGAAGCGTGCTCCGCGAGCTCTCGCGGTTCAGGCGCGGGAGGGCCGGTCCCGGCCCGACGGCGTCGGGCACGGGCCGGCCGACCGCGGACCCGCATGAGGGAGCCTGCCGTGGACCAGACCTCGCCCGCCACGACGGAGAAGTTCAGCTCGACGGAAGCGCACGACGCGCCGGACGGTCGCCGGACGTTCGTGCTCGACACGTCGGTCCTTCTGTCCGACCCCCGCGCGATGCTTCGCTTCGCCGAGCACGACGTCGTCCTCCCGATCGTCGTGATCACCGAGCTCGAGGCCAAGCGGCACCACGCCGAGCTCGGCTACTTCGCCCGCAGCGCCCTCCGGCTCCTCGACGACCTGAGGGTCAAGAACGGTCGCCTCGACGCGCCCATCCCCGTCGGCGACGTCGGCGGGACCCTGCGCGTCGAGCTCAACCACACCGACCCCGCGGTCCTGCCCGCCGGCTTCCGGCTCGGCGACAACGACACACGGATCCTTTCGGTGGCGGCGAACCTCGCTGCCGAAGGCGCCGTCGTCACCGTCGTCTCCAAGGACCTGCCCATGCGGGTCAAGGCGTCCGCGGTCGGGCTCCGTGCGGAGGAGTACCGTGCCGAGCTCGCCGTCGACTCCGGCTGGACCGGCATGGCCGAGCTCGACCTGTCCGACGAGCAGATGGCCCACCTGTGGGAGGCCGAGTCGGTCGAGCTCGCGTCGCTCGACCCCACGACGGTCGAGGACGCCGCACCCCTCCACTGCCACACGGGACTCGTCCTGCACAGCCCGCGCGGCTCCGCCCTCGGGCGGGTCACCGCCGACAAGCACGTCCAGCTCGTCCGCGGGGACCAGGACGTCTTCGGTCTGCACGGCCGCTCCGCGGAGCAGCGGGTCGCGATCGACCTGCTGCTCGACGAGGCGATCGGCATCGTGTCGCTCGGCGGGCGCGCCGGGACCGGCAAGTCCGCGCTGGCCCTGTGCGCGGGCCTCGAGGCCGTCCTCGAGCGCGGCCAGCACCGCAAGGTCATGGTCTTCCGGCCGCTCTACGCGGTCGGCGGCCAGGAGCTCGGGTACCTGCCCGGCACCGAGAACGAGAAGATGAACCCCTGGGCGCAGGCCGTCTTCGACACGCTCGGCGCGCTGGTCTCGCGCGAGGTCGTCGAGGAGGTCCTCGACCGCGACCTCCTCGAGGTCCTGCCCCTCACGCACATCCGTGGGCGGTCCCTGCACGACGCGTTCGTCATCGTCGACGAGGCCCAGTCCCTCGAGCGCAACGTCCTGCTCACCGTGCTCTCGCGGATCGGGCAGAGCTCGCGCGTCGTCCTCACGCACGACGTCGCGCAGCGCGACAACCTCCGGGTCGGCCGGCACGACGGCGTCGCCGCGGTGATCGAGTCGCTCAAGGGTCACCCGCTGTTCGCGCACGTCACGCTGACGCGGTCCGAGCGGTCGGCCGTGGCCGCGCTCGTCACCGAGATGCTGGAGCAGATCGAGGTTTGACCCGCCCCGCACTCCTGCCGAACACGGGATCCGCGCCCGTCAGCTCGCGCT
>NZ_JBHUWD010000062.1:0-12496 GCF_042670205.1 Luteimicrobium sp. NPDC057192
TCGCGGCGGATCGTCGCTTCGGAGGCGCCGACCAGGGTGGCGAGGTCGTGCAGGGAGACCAGGCCGTGCTCGTTCACGTGCTCGACGATCGCGCGGCGGCGGGTGTACGGGTGCATCGCTGTCATTTCGGTCGTGGAGCAAGGAGGGCGGAGCCGCACGTCGTCGGGCCGCTCCGCACGACCGTAGTGGAGCGGTGGTTGCGCTCCCAACCTGACATCGACGGACACGATGCCGGACGCGCGCGCCGGGTGGGCACGGCGCGCGTTCTGCTCCGACGGCACGGTGTCGCGAAATCCGTGCGGCTCCTGCCCGGGCGGCATGGGACCCTGGGACCTCGCTCTGCCCGGAAGGAAGAACCGTGGGACACCTCGAGGTCGCGCACGTCGAGTACGTGCTGCCGGACGGCCGCGTCCTGCTCGACGACGTCTCGTTCCGCGTCGGTGAGGGCAGCGCGACCGCGCTCGTCGGACCCAACGGCGCGGGCAAGACCACCCTGCTGCGCCTGCTCGCGGAGGAGCTCACGCCGTCGTCGGGCACGGTCACGCGCAGCGGCGGGCTGGGCGTGATGCCGCAGTTCGTCGGGTCCGTCCGCGACGCGACGACGGTGCGGGACCTCCTCGTGTCCGTGGCCCCGCCGCGCATCCGGGACGCTGCGCGGGCCGTCGACGCGGCCGAGCTCGCGGTCATGGAGGTCGACGACGAGGCCGCCCAGATGTCGTACGCGCAGGCCCTCGCGGACTGGGCCGACGCCCGCGGCTACGAGGCCGAGACCCTCTGGGACGAGTGCACGACGATCGCGCTCGGCGTGCCTTTCGAGCGCGCCCAGTGGCGCGAGGTCCGGACCCTGTCGGGCGGAGAGCAGAAGCGGCTCGTCCTCGAGGCGCTGCTCCGCGGCCCCGACGAGGTCCTCCTGCTCGACGAACCGGACAACTACCTCGACGTGCCTGGCAAGCGCTGGCTCGAGGAGGCGCTCCGGAGCACCCGCAAGACCGTGCTCTTCATCAGCCACGACCGCGAGCTGCTGGTCCGGGCCGCGGACCGGATCGTCGCGCTCGAGCCGGGGCCCGACGGCGCGGAGGCGTGGGTGCACGGCGGGTCGTTCGCGACGTTCCACGCCGCGCGGCGCCAGCGGTTCGCGCGGTTCGAGGAGCTGCGTCGGCGCTGGGAGGAGAAGCACGCACAGCTCGTGCGGCTCGTCCGCGACCTGCGTCAGGCCGCCGCGAACAGCCCGGACATGGCGTCGCGCTACCGGGCCGCCCAGACCCGTCTGCGCAAGTTCGAGGACGTCGGTCCGCCGCCGGAGCCGCCCCGCGAGCAGGAGATCACGATGCGCCTGCGCGGCGGACGCACCGGCGTGCGAGCGATCACGTGCGAGAACCTCGAGCTGACCGGGCTCATGCAGCCGTTCGACCTCGAGGTGTTCTACGGCGAGCGGGTCGCGGTGCTCGGCTCCAACGGGTCCGGCAAGTCGCACTTCCTGCGGCTCCTCGGCGGCGACGACGTCGCGCACACCGGGTCGTGGCGGCTCGGCGCGCGCGTCGTGCCCGGGGTGTTCGCGCAGACCCACGCGCACCCGGAGCTCGTCGGGCGCACCCTGCTCGAGATCCTCTGGGAGGACCACGCGCACGACAAGGGCCGCGCGATGCCCGTGCTCGGCCGGTACGAGCTCATCGTCGCCGCCGACCGCCCGTTCGAGAAGCTCTCGGGCGGCCAGCAGGCGCGGTTCCAGATCCTGCTGCTCGAGCTCAGCGGCTGCACCGCGCTCCTGCTCGACGAGCCGACCGACAACCTCGACCTCGAGTCGGCCGACGCCCTCCAGGAAGGCCTCGAGGCCTTCGACGGGACCGTCGTCGCGGTCACGCACGACCGCTGGTTCGCGAAGTCGTTCGACCGGTTCCTCGTGTTCGGGTCGGACGGCGTCGTGCGCGAGGCCGACGAGCCCGTCTGGGACGAGCAGCGGGTCGTCCGCGCGCGCTGACGGCCGGGCTCCGTGCCCGCAGCTGCGGCGCGAGGCCACGGCCGTGGTGTCCCGGATGCGGCACGATGGGGTGATGCCCGCACCGCCTCGCCCCGGCCTCACGGTGAGCCCGGCCCTGACCGTCCCACGGGCCGAGCTCACCGAGCGGTTCTCCCGCTCGTCCGGCCCGGGCGGGCAGGGCGTGAACACGACGGACTCGCGGGTCGAGCTGTCCTGGGACGTCGCCCGGTCCACCGTCCTGACGCCCGCGCAGCGCGAGCGCCTCGAGGCGAGGCTCGGCTCTCGCCTCGTCGACGGCGTCCTGACCGTCGCCGCGTCCGAGCACCGCGAGCAGCTCCGCAACCGGGACGCGGCGGCCCGGCGCCTCGCTGCCGTCGTCGCCGACGCGCTCGCCGCCCCGCCGCGGAGTCGCCGTGCCACCCGCCCGACCCGAGGTTCGCAGGAGCGCAGGCTCACGGCCAAGAAGCAGCGCTCGGCGACCAAGAGCCTGCGGTCCGCGAGGTCTCGGCGCGACGACTGAGCCACCTCGGCCGCCGTCGCGTGGGCCCGTGCGTCGCCGGCGAGCGCTGCAGGTCTCGGGTTGGTGACGACTTCCCCGCAGGCGTTCCGCCGACGCGGGCGCAGGAGGCAGAGTCGGCTGCGTGACGATGCCGCGGCCGGTCGACCCGGCGTACGCGCGAGCCCGACGACGCCTCGTGTGGGTCCTCGTCGTCGGCCTGGTCCTGGCCGTGCCCGGCGGCCTCTACGCGCTCGGGAGCCTCTGCAACACGGGCGGGCTCTGCTTCGCGCCGACGGACCCGCTCGTCACTGCAGCGGGATTCTCGACCGCACCCGACGGGCACCTGCTCGTCGTGCTGCCGCCCACGACGGCGCAGCAGACGCGTGAGTTCGACGCCTACGCCTCGCGCGGGGACGACACGACCTCCCCGCCACCTGTCTGGCAGATCGAACGCACCGGTTCCGAGACAGGCCGGTGGGACGGGCAGATCGAGCTCGGCGTCGTCCCGCCGGGCTTCCGCGAGACCGTCCCGCTGACCGTGCGGCCGCAAGAGGTCGGCGCCGTCATGGCGACCAACGGCTGCTACGGAGGCGCCCAGGACGTCCCGCGCGTGGCGCCGCCGGCAGGCCGGGTGTCCTTGGACGACGCCACGATGACGCTCGACGAGTTCCGTGCCGACGACCTGGGCTACTCGCCGTGCCCGGGAGGGGCGCTGCTGTCGTCGTCCGGTGCGGTCGCCGCCGTCGCTGGGGCCGCGGGCGTCGCGCTGGTGGTCACCTGGGCCGTCCTGGTCGGTGTGGCGCGCCGCAGCCCGAGCTGGGCTCACGGGACCTGGACGTCCCCGTCGACGTAGTACCAGCGCCCGTCCTCGCGGACGAACCGTGACCGCTCGTGCAGCACCCCGAGCGCGCCGTCGTCGTCGAGGTACGTCGCCCGGAACTCGACGACACCGGTCGCGTCGGTCGGGCCGCCGTCGACCACGTCGACGATCTGCAGGCCGCGCCAGCGTGGGTTGTCGGACAGGTCCAGGTCCTCAGGACGCGTGGAGGGGTGCCAGGTCGCGAGGAGCCACGCGGCGTCGCCGGAGCGGAACGCCGCGAAGCGGGAGCGCATGAGGGCCTCGGCGGTGGCGGGCTGGGCGATCATGCCCCCAGCCTCGCAGGTCGCCGGCCGGAGGCGGCCGCGGCCCGGCCGGCGCAGCATGAGGGGAGCGGCCCGACCCTCGGAGGTGCACGCCACATGAAGGTGATCCGGATCATCGCGGACGTCCGCGTCCCCGACCTCGACGGCGCACGCGACTTCTACGACGACTACCTCGGCCTCGACGTCGAGGAGTTCGACCTGGGCTGGGTGACGCGGCGGACGTCGTCGCGCAGCGGCGCGACGATCCAGCTCCTCACGGGTGACGCGACCGCGCCCGAGGACCCGGTGGTCTCGGTGATGGTCGACGACGTCGACGCCGCGTTCCGCGAGGCCGAGCGACGGGGCTTCGAGATCGTCCACCCCGTCACCACCGAGACGTGGGGCGTGCGCCGCTTCTTCGTGCGCGCGCCCGACGGCAACGTGCTCAACGTCGTGCAGGAGCGGCCCGGCGGGTGACCGGCGTCGTCAGGCGGACGGGCCGGCCCAGGTGACGGTCGTCGGGCGGCCGAGGTCGAGGGGAAGCGCGGCGGCTTCGCGTTCGACGGCGTCCCGTGCGTCCCCGTCGAGGGGGGACCACGCCTCGACGACGACGCGGTGCTCGGCGCGCCGCCACGTCCCGACGACCTCGCCGCCGAGGAGCACGGCGCCCGGCCAGACGCGCGGCGTCCAGAGCAGGGCGCGCCGGTCGGCGTCCGGCACGAGAAGCTCGCGGTCGGCGCCCTGGAGCAGCGTGTACGTGTCGCCGCTCGGCAGGAGCCGCGCGCCCGGACCCTGCGGCGAAGCGGCGCCCGCGCGGAGGGCGTCCTCGTCCGAGGCCAGCGCCCACGCGTCGCCCGCGGGCGTGCCGACGGCGACCAGCTCCTCGGCGAGCTCGCCGAAGGTCGCGCGAGCCTCGGACGGCCGGACACCGGCCCACGAGGCGTAGCCCTCGGCGGTCCCGGGCCCGAGCACGTGGAGGTACCGGCGCAGGAGCTCGCGCCTCGCGTCGGCGGGGTCGACGTCGGGTGCGGGCGCCGCCCGGACGGTGGGCCGGTGCGCCCCGTCCCACCGGAGGAGGATCCGCCCGGTCGGCGCGGCGTAGCGGAGAGCGTTGGGGTGCACGCCGAGCGGCCGGGCGGCGTCCGCGTAGTCGAGCTCGTCCTCGCCGAGGGCGTCGACGAGGCGGTCCGCCATGTCGACAGCGCGCTCGAGGCCCGTCGCGTCCCGGGGCAGGCGCCCGAGCGTGAAGACGGCGACGTCGTCGCGTGCGACGGCGTGCACGGCGTAGCCCGGACCCCAGACCTGGACGAGCGGTGGCTCGGCCCAGGCGCGCGGCCCGACGCCGTCGAGGCGCGCGTGGAGCGAGAGCACCGCCGCCCGCGGCACGCTGTCCTTGAGCCCGGCGGCGGCCGCGCGGCGGACCGACGACGGCCCCGGGGCGAGCCGCCCGTCGAGCGCGGACACGGTCCGCCGGTAGCCGAGGACCTGGGTCCGCGTCACGGGAAGCCTCACGCCACGAGGATGCCCCGGTTCTCGCCGCCCGGCACGCGCGCGCGTCTCAGCCGACCGCGCGGCGGACGAGCTCGGCGATCCGCTTCTCGTCGTCCGCGGTCAGGGCTGTGAGAGCGAACTCCGAGGGCCACATGGTGCCGTCGTCGAGCTGGGCGACGTCGTTGAAGCCGAAGTTCGAGTAGCGCGTCTTGAACTTCGACGCGGGCTTGAAGAAGCAGAGGACCTTGCCGTCCTTCGCGTACGCGGGCATGCCGTAGTAGGTCCGCGGCACGAGCGTCGGCGCGACCTCGGCGACGATCTCGTGGATGCGCTCCGCGATCACGCGGTCCGCCTCCGGCATCGCGGCGATCTTCTCGCGCACGGCCGCCTCGCCCTCGGCGCGGTCGCTCGACGCCTTGAGCTCCTGCGCGCGGGCCTTCATCGCGTCGCGCTCGGCCGCGCTGAAGCCGCTCTTCGTGGTGGTCCTGGTGGCCATGGCCGGTCCTCTCGTCGTGCCGTCGTGGGAACGAGTCCCACGCTAGGCGGCGGGGACCGGCCCCGGCTTCTCGAATCCTGACCGGTCTCTCACGCGACGAGGAGCGTCTGCGGCGCGGTCGCCTTGACGGTCATGGTGAGCCACGCGAGCTGAGCCGCCGTGTCGGCGGCGTGCGCCTGGATCACCTCGACCAGCGCGGTGTCGCGTTTCGCCTTGGCGGCCTGGAGCACCGCCGTCCGGGTGGCGTCGACGAGGCTCGCGACGAGGTAGAGGTCGAGCAGGTCGCGCAGCAGCCCGGCCGGCCCGGTCCGCGCGGGGCCGAGCCCGACGACGTCGAACCGCTCGGGCGGGTCGCCCGCCGCGGGCAGGCGGTCGACCGCGGCGGCGAGATCCCGCGCGTGGCAGTCGCACCGGTCGGCGTGTCCGGCCGCCGCGAAGTGGACGTCGGCGTCGGCGGCGTGCCCCTCCGACACGGTCCGGTACCCGGTGGCGAGCACCGTCTCCGCGCGTCGCAGGAGGAGGAGGTAGTCGGTCAGGTGCACGGCGTGTCACTCCCTTCCGGTCCGGGCCGCGTCTCGCGGACGGACGGGTGCCGACGCGGTGCCGAGGGGTGCGGGCGCCGGCCCGGTGCCCGCGGCCACCCGCTCCACGGCGACGGCCGCGACCTTGTACTCCGGCTGCTTGGACACCGGGTCCCACGCGCCGAGCGTGAGGTCGTTGGCGGCGCGGTCGCCGTAGTGCCAGGGCGCGAACACGACGCCCTCGCGCAGCGCCGCCACGCGGGCCGGCGCCTCGACCGCGCCGCGCCGCGACGTCACGCGCACGACGTCCCCCTCGCCGACCCCGAGCCGCTGGGCGTCCGGCTCCGAGAGCTCGAACCACATCGACGGCGCCGCCGCGTCGAGGACCGCGCTGCGTGACGTCTTGGTGCGCGTGTGGAAGTGGTAGACGGTGCGCCCGGTCGTGAGCCGGAACGGGTACGCCTCGTCGGGCTCCTCGAAGGGGGCGTCGAACGGCACGGCCTTGAGGACGGCCCGCCCGTGCGGGGCGAGCGCCCGGTACGCGGTCTCGTCGAGCGGTGCCCCGGTCGCGAGGTCGTGCCCGTAGGTCTCGCAGACCTCCCGGTCCGTCGGGAAGACCCCGGACGCGTAGAGCCGCTCGGTGCCGTCCGGGGCGTCGTCCGTGCACGGCCACTGGGTGCCGCCCGCGGCGCGCAGTCTCGCGTAGTCGAGGCCCGAGTAGTCGCACGGGCGCCCGGACGACGCCTCCTTCCACGCGTCGAACGCGTCCTGCGGGGTCTCGAAGGGCGGGAGGGGAGCGCCGTCGCGGTCGTGCAGGCCGAGCCGGCGCGCGTAGTCCACGAAGATCTCCAGGTCGCTGCGCGCGCCGCCCGGCGGGTCGACCGCCTTGTCCTGCAGGTGCACGGTCCGGTCCACGTTCGTGTAGGTGCCGGTCTTCTCGGCCCACAGCGCGGTCGGCAGGACCACGTCCGCGAGCTCGGCGGTCTCGGTGAGGTAGGCGTCGGACACGACGACGAAGCACTGGTCCCCGGACAGGATCTTCCGGACGCGCGCCAGGTCCGGCATGGAGACCACCGGGTTCGTCGCCGAGATCCAGAGGAAACCGATCGAGCCCTGCTCCGCGTACCGGAAGATCTGCATGCCGTGGGTCGGCTCCGACCAGTCGGGGATCGTCCCGGGGTCGACGTTCCAGAGGGTCGTGAGCTCGTCGACGTGCTCCGGGTTGGCCCAGTTCCGGAATCCGGGGAGCGCCGGCCCGCACCCGGCCTCACGGTTGTTCTGCGCCGTCGGCTGGCCGTTCATCTGGAGGATCCCCGCGCCCGGCCGGCCCAGCATGCCGCGCAGCAGGTGAAGGTTGTTGACGGCGCACGCCGCGGCGGTCGCCTGGTGCGACTGGTACACCCCCATCGAGCAGGTCGAGACCACGCGCTCGCTCGTCCCGAAGATCTCCGCGGCCCGGCGCACGTCGTCGGGGTCGACGCCGCACACCTCGCCGGCCCACTCCGGGGTCGCGTCCGCGGTGGCCTCGACGACGTCGTCGAACCCGACCGTGTGGGCGTCGACGTACGCGCGGTCGACGTAGCCCCGCTCGATCACCTCGCGCACCAGCGCGTTCATCAGGGCGAGGTTCGTGCCGTTCGCGATCGCGAGGTGGACCGTGGCGCGCTCGGCGACCTTGGTGCGCCGCGGGTCGACGCACACGAGCCGCGGCGGGTTCGGCCCGTCGAGCCGGTCGAGCATGCGCGACCACAGGACCGTCTGCGTCTCGGCGACGTTGTGGCCGTACAGGAAGAGCGCGTCGCAGTCGTCGACGTCGGTGTACGAACCGGGCTGCCCATCGCTCCCGAACGTCTCCGACAGGGCGGCGGCGGCCGTCGCCGTGCACCAGCGCGTGTTGCCGTCGAGGTGCGGGGTGCCGATGCCGCCCTTCGCGATCATGGCGAGCGCGTAGTACTCCTCGAGCATGAGCTGGCCGGAGGTGAAGAACCCGAGCCCGAGCGGGCCGCGGGACTCGAGCAGGTCCTGCGAGCGCTCGACGAGGAGCGCCATCGCGGTCTCCCAGTCCGTCTCGACGAGGCGCCCGTCCCGGCGGACGAGCGGCGTCGTGAGCCGGTCCCGCTGCTGACCGAGCCAGCCGTACAGGCCCTTGGGCCCGAGCCGGCCGTGGTTGACGCGGTCGTCGGCGAGCCCGCGGACCCCGACCATCCTCCCGCCCGACACCGCCACCTCGAGCCCGCAGCCGTTGGAGCACAGGAGGCACGCTCCCCGGACCCAGCGGTCGACGTCGTCCTCCTCGACGCCGTCGACCAGGTGCTGGTCCACGCGCGCGGGCCACGGGGTGCCGGGGCCGTGCGGCGCACGCGCTCCCCAGATGTCGTCGATCCTGTCGGTGCCCATCGCGCGACCCTCCTCGGGTGGATCTCTCCATCGTGCGTCGGCGGTGCCGGCTACGCGGGTCGGCGGTCCCCGGGCCTCATGCGAGCCGGGCGGCCTTGGTCTCCAGGACGGCGCGCTCCGCGCCGTTCCCGCACCGCTCGGCCGCCTCGAGGTAGGCGCCGCGCGCCTCGGCCCGACGTCCGAGCCGCGCGAGCAGCTCGCCGCGCACCGCGGGCAGCAGGTGGGACCGCGCGAGGGCTCCCGTCGCCGTGAGGTCGTCGACGATCGTCAGCCCCGCGCCCGGCCCGGACGCCATCGCGACCGCGACCGCCCGGTTCAGCTCCACGACGGGCGATGGTGCCACCCGGCCGAGCGCCTCGTACAGCAGGACGACCCGGTCCCAGTCGGTCTCTGCGACCGACGGTGCGACGGCGTGGCAGTCGGCGATCGACGCCTGCAGGCCGTAGGGGCCGAGACCGCGGCCGGCCCTGGTGGCGGTCGCGAGCGCGGCGCGCCCGCGGCGGATCGCGTCGCGGTCCCACCGCCGGCGGTCCTGGTCCTCGAGGAGCACGGGGCGACCGCCGTCGTCGAGGCGCGCGGGAAAGCGGGCGGCGGTGAGCTCCAGGAGGGCGAGGAGACCGAGCGGCTCCGGCTCGGGGACGAGGCGCGCGAGCGACCTGGCGAGGCGCACGGCCTCCGCCGCGAGGTCGGTGCGGATCCAGGCCTCGCCCCCCGTCGCCGACGAGCCCTCCGTGAAGATCACGTACACCACGCTGAGCACGGACCCGAGCCGCGCCGCGCGCTCGTCGGGTCCGGGCACCGCGAACGGGACGTGCGCGGCCGCGAGCGTCTTCTTGGCCCGCGTGATGCGGGCCTGCACGGTCGGGACGGGGACGAGGAACGCGGCCGCGATCTCCTCGCTCGTCAGCCCGCCGACGACGCGCAGCGTCAGGGCGACGCGTGCCTCGGGCGCGAGCACCGGGTGGCAGGCGGTGAACATGAGGGCGAGGACGTCGTCGTCGACCGCGTCGGGGTCGAACAGCGCGTCCGGCCCGGGCACGGCGTCGTCGAGCTCGCGCGCGAGCGCCGCGTACCGGGCGTCGCGGGCCGACCGGCGCCGGAAGGCGTCGATCGCGCGCCGCCGGCCGACGGTGAGCAGCCAGCCCGCGGGCTCGGCCGGGACGCCCGTGGCGCGCCAGGTCGTCAGGGCCTCGGCGACCGCCTCCTGGGCGACGTCCTCGGCGAGCGCGAGGTCGCCCGTGAACCGGGCGAGCGCGCCGACGACGCGGGCGGACTGGGTCCGCCACACCGCCTCGACGGCTCGCCCGGCCGCGTCGTCGCCCGTCCCCGGCGGGTCGGTCGGCGTCACAGCTGGCCGGTCGACTCGCGCCAGGCGCGCTCCTTGCGGATCCACTCGTTGTCCTGCGGGAACTCGTCGATCTGCGTGACCCGGCGGACCTCGATCTTCGAGCCGTCGGTGTAGGGCATGCGCCGGACCCACGCCACGGCGTCGTCCCGGGTGGGGACGTCGAGGATGTAGTACCCCCCGAAGAGCTCCTTGGTCTCGCCGTAGGGCCCGTCGGTCACGACGGGCTCCTCGCCGGAGAAGTCGACGACGACGCCGTTCGCCGGGTCGTCGAGCCCCTCGGCGGCGAGCAGCACGCCCGCGCGCACGAGCTCGTCGTTGAAGCGGCCCATCCCCTCGAGGATCTCGTCGAAGCCGATGCTCTGGAACTTCGCCAGCGCCTCGTCGGTCGACCGCATGATCAGCATGTACTTGGCCATGGTGGTGCACTCTCCCTGGGTCCGGAGGGCTGACGTCCAACCCTCTCATCCTCAGGTCGAACGGGCCCGGCCCGGATCGACACGCGGGGCGTGCCGATCCGGGCCGGGCGCGGGCGGCCGCCTCAGGCGGCCGGGGGTCAGCCGCGGACGAACGAGAGCAGCGCCTCGTTGACCTCGGCCGCGTGCGTGGCGAGCAGCCCGTGCGGCGCACCCTCGACCTCGACGTACTCCGCGTCCGGCAGGGCAGCGTGGAAGCGACGGCCGGTCGCGTCGATCGGGAGGATCCGGTCGGCGGTGCCGTGGAGGATCAGCGTCGGCTTCCCGGAGGCACGGACGGCCTCGACGTCGGCGCGGAAGTCCTCGAGCCAGCTCGGCACGACCGCGTACGCGGCGACGGGCGCGGACCCGATCGCCGTCGTCCAGCTCGCGCGGACGGTCTCCTCGCTGATGCGGGAGCCGAGGTTCTCGTCGAGGTTGTAGAAGTCCGCGTAGAACTGCGTGTACCAGGCGTATCGGTCGCCGCGGGCGGCCTGCTCGATGCCGTCGAAGACGGACTGCGGAACGCCCTCGGGGTTGTCGTCCGTCTGGAGCAGGAACGGCTCGAGGGACGCGAGGAACGCGAGCTTCGCGACGCGCTCGTGGCCGTGGTTCTTGACGTACCGGGCGAGCTCGCCGGTGCCCATCGAGAAGCCGACGAGGATCACGTCGCGCAGGTCGAGGGTCTCGAGGAGCGTGTCGAGGTCGGCGGCGAAGGTGTCGTAGTCGTAGCCGGTGCCGACCTTGCTCGACTGCCCGAAGCCGCGGCGGTCGTAGGTGAGCACGCGGTAGCCGGCGGCGAGGAACTCGCGGGCCTGCAGCTCCCAGCTGTTCCCGTCGAGCGGGTAGCCGTGGATGAGGACGACCGGCTGACCGGTCCCGTGGTCCTCGTAGTAGAGCTCGATGTCGGTGGTGTTCTCGCGTCCGACGGTGATGCGTCCCATGGTCCAGCCCTTCTCGACGACGGGGAGAACGGTCGTTCTCCCGCAGTGAGCACTACAGTAGAGAACGTTGGTTCTCGGCGCAAGGGCTGGAAGGTGAACAGGTGATGGACGACGCGACGGCGCGGGACCAGGTCGTGACCGCAGCCGACAGGCTCTTCTACGCGCACGGCGTGCACGCCGTCGGGATGGACGCGGTGCGCACGGAGGCAAAGGTCTCGCTCAAGCGGATCTACGGGCTGTTCCCGTCCAAGGACGACCTCGTCGTCGCCGTCCTCCACCACCGCACCGCCCAGTGGACGGAGGGTCTCGCCACAGCCGCCGCCCGGGCCACGGCGCCGCGCGACCGCCTGCTCGCCGTCTTCGACTTTCTCGACGCCTGGTTCCGGGAGGACGGCTTCCGCGGGTGCGCGTTCATCAACTCGTTCGGCGAGCTGGGGGCGACGTCGCCCGCGGTCGCCGAGGCGGTGCGGAGCCAGAAGGAGACTTTCCAGGCGTACGTCCTCGACCTCGTGCGCGAGGAGGGGCTGCCCGACGTCCTCGCGGCGCAGCTCGCGATCCTCGCCGAAGGGGCGCAGACGACCGCCGCGATCTCCGGAGACCCGGCCGCGGCCGGGCAGGCGCGCGACGCCGCGGTGGTGCTCGTCGACGCAGCGCTCGGCCGCTCCGCCTGATCGCCGGTTCGGCGCGGGAACAGCCGGCGTCCGTCCCTGGTTATGTCATCAACAGCGTTGCACGCAGTTGCTGGAAGATGGCAGGAGGATCGATGACGCGAGCAGGACGGGTCGAGTTCGAGAACGATCTGGGCGAGACGGTGGTCTACGTCCGGCACCCCAACGGCGAGGGACTGGTCTCGCCACGGGCGTTCGTCGAACCCTCGGCGCGCATCGCCCGCACGGCCTACGTCGAGGAGGGCGCCCGGGTCGGTGCCCGGACGACGGTGGGCGCGGGGAGCTGGATCGACCAGGGCGTGGCGGTCGGTGCGGACGTCGTCATCGGCACCAACGTCCACGTCGGGCGCGGTTCGACGATCCGCGACGAGGCGCACGTCGGCGCGGGCTCGCGACTCGGCCGCGGGGTGCGCATCGGCCGGTCGGCCCGCGTCGCTCCCGACAGCATCGTCGCGGACGACACCGTCGTCCGCGGGCGCCGGGCCCACCGCGGCGACGACTTCGACGTCGCCGCCTGACCCCCCGAACCCCGGCCCACCGCTGAGTGCGCACTTTTTGCGCGACACGCCCGGCGTGTCGC
>NZ_JBHUWD010000063.1:0-9076 GCF_042670205.1 Luteimicrobium sp. NPDC057192
GGGGGCGGCCCCTTCGCGGGGGGGGGGGGGTGTTGGGGGGGGCGGGGGGGCGGGGGGGGCGCGCGGGGGGGGGGGGGGCCCCCCCCCCCCCCCCCCCCCCACGGGGGTGGGGCTGGTGCGCCCCGAGGTGCTTCGCGTCAGGCCTGGGCCTTCGCGATGTACGAGACGGCGTCGCCGACGGTGGACAGGTTCTTGACGTCCTCGTCGGGGATGCGGACGTCGAACTTGTCCTCGGCGTGCGTGATGATCGTCATCATCGACAGGGAGTCGATGTCGAGGTCGTCGGTGAACGACGCGCCCGGGACCACGGCGGAGGCCGGCTGACCGGACTCCTCGGCGACGATCTCGGCGAGGCCGGCGAGGACTTCCTCTTCGGTGTAGGCCATCGTGTGCTTCTCCTTGTGTTGTGCGGTCGGTGACGGCCCGGTGTGGGGGCCGGCAGGTCCGACCGGTCCACGGGTCGGGTGGCCGGTCCTGCTGGGGGTGGCGGTGCTACCTGCCGCCGGGGCGGTCAGGCGCCGCGGCTCGTGCCTGCGCCGGCGTGGCGGGCGACGAACGCGCGGGCGGCGTCGACGTCGTCGGCGGACTTCACCGCGAACGCCTCCACCCCCGGCAGGGTACGCCGTGCCAGGCCCGTGAGGACACCGCCGGGCGCGAGCTCGAGGAGGCCGGTGACGCCGCGCTCGGCGAGCGTGGCCTGGCACAGGTCCCAGCGGACGGGGTTCGCGACCTGCCGGACGAGTCGTGCGAGCGCGTCGGCCCGGTCGGTGACGACGGCGCCGTCGGCGTTCGAGAGCAGCGCGACCTGCGGCGCGTCGGTGGCGTCGCCGGCCGGGAGCGCGTCGACCGCAGCCTGGAGCTCGGCGACCGCCGGGCGCATGGTCTCGGTGTGGAACGCGCCCGCGACCTGGAGCGGGATCACGCGCGCCCGGGTGGGCGGCTCGGCGGCGAGGGCCGCGAGGGCGTCGAGCGAGCCGGCCGCGACGACCTGGCCGCCGCCGTTGACGTTGGCGCCCACGAGGCCGAGCTCGTCGAGCCGTGCGGTCACGTCCTCGGGCTGGCCGCCGAGGACCGCGCTCATGCCGGTCGGCTCCGCGGCGGCGGCCCGGGCCATCGCGGCGCCGCGGACGCCGACGAGGCGGATCGCCTGCTCGGGGGACAGCACACCGGCGAGCGCGGTCGCGGCGAACTCGCCGACCGAGTGGCCCGCCGTGACGTCGACGGCGGCCACGTCGTCGCCAAGGATCGCGTGCGCGGACAGCAGGGACGCCCCGACGATGAGCGGCTGGGCGACCGCGGTGTCGCGGATCGTGTCGGCGTCCGAGGTCGTGCCGTGGGCGACGAGGTCCACGCCCGCGAGCTCGGACCAGGTGCCGAGGAGTTCGTTCAGTCCGGGCAGCTCGAGCCAGGGGCCGAGCATTCCGGGGGTCTGGGAGCCCTGTCCAGGGCAGACGACGGCGAGCACCTCACCACTGTGCCCCCCCGGCGCCCCGGACGGGCGTCGCGACGCGCACGAACCTTGAGAAAGGCTCTTGTGGCAAACCTACAAGTCGAGCGGCCGGGCTCAACGCCCGCGGCGCGTCGCCTCGACCTGGCCGAGCGCGAGCGCGACCTGCAGGACGAACGACTCGCGGGCGTCGAGCGGGTCCCAGCCCGTGATCTCCGAGACCTTGCGCAGGCGGTAGCGCACGGTGTTGGGGTGGACGTAGAGGGTGCGGGCGGCGGCCTCGAGCGACCGCCCCGTGCCGAGGTACGCGGACAGCGTCTCCAGGACGGACCCGCCGGCCTCCTGCAACGGCCGGTACGCCTGGGCGACCAGCGTGCGGCGGGCGCTCGCGTCGCCGGTCAGGACGCGCTCGGGCAGCAGGTCGTCGGCCAGGACGGGCCGGGGCGCCTGGGGCCACGCGGGCGCGGCCGCGAGCCCGGCGAGCGCGGCCTGCGCCGAGCGCCCCGCCTCGTCGACGCCGTCCACCACGGGCCCGATCACGACGGGGCCGTCCCCGAAGCGCGAGACGAGCGCGGCCGCGGCGGTGACCAGGCCGTCCCGGTCGCCCTCGCGGCCGCCCAGCACGACGACGAGGCGGTCCCCGTGGATCCCGACCAGGGCGTCGCCGGCGGCCCGGCGGGCCACCCGCCGCAGCTCGGTGGTGCTGACCTCGTCGAGCGGGACCACGGCCGGCCCGACCATGACGAGCACCGCGCCCTGCCCGTTCCAACCGAGGGCGGACAGGCGCGAGCGCAGCGACCGGTCGCCGGCGTCGCCGTCGCCCCGCAGGAGCGCGTCGACGACGAGGGCCTCGAGCCGGGCGTCCCACGCGCCGCGGACCTCCGCGGCCCGGGCGTAGACCTCGGCCGCGGAGAACGCGACCTCGCGCGAGTAGCGCAGCACGGCCTCGCGCAGGTCGCGCTCGGTGCCCGGGATCGCGAGCTGGTCGGAGTACTGCTCGACGACCTCCACGCCGATCCGCACGAGCTGCAGCGTGTGCTGCAGGGAGATGGAGCGCGCGAGCTCCGGGGGAGCGCCGGCGAAGATCTCGTTCGCGCCGTGCGGCGGGCGGTCCGGCGCGGCGAACCACTGCGTGAACGCGGTGATGGCCGACTGGGCGAGCAGCCCGACCCACGACCGCTCCTGCGCGGACAGCCCGCGATACCACTCGAGCTCGGACTCCATGCGCCGCAGGGTGGCGCCCGTCAGGAGTCCGCTGGCGTCCTTGACGCGCTGCAGGTTGTCGGGGTTCCCGGTCGTCGGCACGGGTAGAGCATACGGACGCGATTGTGGGTGGTCCACAAAGGTGCGCCGCCCGTGGCCGGGGGTGACGCGACGCCGTGCCTTCAGGTCCGGGCCGAGACCGGGTCATGCACCGTTCAAGAGGTTAGGGTCGAGGGTATGGCCCTCATGCCCCGACTGCGACAGCTCCTGCGGCGGTCCGGCTCCGCCTCGACCGTCGGCACGCGGCGCCCCACGCCGTCGCGCCGACGGGGAGACACGGTCCACGAGGACGCGCTGCGCGCCGTGCTGTCCGAGAACCCCAACGACGAGCGCGCCTTCCAGGCGCTCGCCGAGATCGTGCGGCGGCACGCCTCGCAGGCGCACACCGACGAAGACCCGCTCGCGGCGGAGTCCGACGTCCCGACGCGGCGCCGCGAGGCCGACCTCGCCGAGTGGTCGCTCGCGGAGGAGCTGGCCGGCAACCCCAAGGCCTGGTACCCCCTCCTCGAGCTCGCCCGGCTGTCGATCGGCGACGACCACGAGGGCACGCTGCGGCGTCTGTCGACCGCGGCCGAGCGCGACCCGTCGGGCCAGGCGCTCGCGAACGGGCTCGAGCTGCTGCGCGAGGCGGGGATGCCCGTCGACGCCCTCGGGCTCGGCGTCGGGCACTGGCGGCCGCGCGAGCACGTCGCGGAGGCGGGGCGGCAGGTCGTCCTGGCCGCGCTCGACGCCGAGCGCCCGCTCGAGGCGCGGCTCCAGCTCGACGCGCTGGTGGCGTCGACCCCGCACAAGGCCGAGGTCCGGGCGTTCGCCGGGGACCTCGACAGCCGTATCGAGCAGTCGCGCCAGCGGATGGCCGGCGCCTGACGCTCCCGGGCCGGCCGGTCGCACCGCGCCGCCGGCTCAGTCCTCGGCGGGCCCGTCGAGCAGGTGCTGGCTCACCATGACCGCGGCGCCGAGCACGCCGCCGGTCTCGCCGGACGTCGCGGGCACGATGGTGAGGTCGCGGGTCGCGAGCGCCGTCGAGCGGCCGTAGACGGTCTCGCGCACGCCCGCGAGCAGGTGCTCGCCGGCTCGTGCCAGCGTCCCCCCGACGACGATCACGCCGGGGTTGAGCAGGTTCACGACGGTCGCGAGCACCGCGCCGAGGTCGCGCCCGGCCTGCCGCAGCGCCTGCACCGCGGCGGGCTCCTCGCGCAGCGCGAGCTCGACGACGTCGTCGGCGTCGGCGGCGTTCACGCCCTGCGCGCGCAGCGCCCGGGCGACGGCGGGGCCGCTCGCGAGGGCCTCGAGGTCGTCGTCGGCGTCGCCGTGGGGCGGGGCGTCCCGCGTGAACGGCACGCGCACGTGCCCGAGGTCGCCGGCCGAGCCCTGGGCGCCGCGCTGGAGCCGCCCGCCGGCGACGATCCCCGCACCGATCCCGGTGGCGACCTTGACGAAGAGCAGGTCGTCCGTGGTGGACCAGGCGGACGTGTGCTCGCCGAGCGCGAGCAGGTTGACGTCGTTGTCCACGAGCACGAGGGAGACGCCGAGCGCGTCGCGCAGCAGGGCCGGGACGTCGAAGCCGTCCCACCCGGGCATGATCGGCGGGCGGACCGGGCGGCCGGTCGAGTGCTCGACCGGGCCCGGGAGGCCGACTCCCGCACCGACGACGTCGCCCCACGGGCGGCCCGAGCTCTCGACGAGCTCGCGCGCAAGCTCGCTCACGCGAGCGAGGACGGCCTGCGGGCCGTCCGCGACGGCGAGCCGTTCGGCGCGGGTGTCGCGGACGGTCCCGGCGAGGTCCGTGAGGCCCACGACGGCGTGCGTGGCGCCGAGGTCGATGCCGAGGAGGAGGCGTGCGTCGGCGCGGAAGGCGAGCAGACCGGGCGGGCGGCCGCCCCGCGACGCCGCGCCGCCCGCGCTGACGACGAGGCCGTCGGCGACGAGCGTCTCGAGCCGTGCCGTGAGCGTGGTGCGGGCGAGGCCTGTGCGCTCGGCGAGCTGGGCGCGGGTGAGCGGCCCGGCGGAGCGGAGGACGCCGAGGAGCGTCCTCGCCTCGGGCGCGACGAGCGGTCGTGCGCTGTCCTGGCCGGTCACGCGGCACATTCAACCACGGTCCGCGAGTTCTGACGCATTCATAGGTACTTTTGATTGACGACGGACAGAAGTGGGTGCTGGAATGGCTGCACGACCATCGGTCGGCTCGCACGAACCCCACTCGACGAAGAGGACGAAGCCTCCCGTGAACCAGCAGGCACAGCAGTCACGACCGACCGGCGAAGGCAGCCACCCGCTGCTCTCGGTCCAGCTCTACACGGTGCGCGAGGCCCTCGCCGCCGACCTCCCCGGCACCCTGGCGCGGCTCGCGGAGCTCGGTCTCGAGCAGGTCGAGCCGTTCGGCATCCTGACCTTCGACGGTCTGGCCGACGGCCTGGCCGCCGCCGGGCTCGCCGCCCCCACCGCCCACCAGGGCTTCCTCGGCGACGACCCCCGCGCCGCGTTCGAGCGCGCCCGCGAGCTCGGCGTGAGCACGATCATCGACCCCTTCACGCAGCCGGAGCGCTGGCAGGACGCCGGCGAGGTCCGCCGCATCGCCGACCAGCTCGCCTCGGCCTCCGAGGTCGCGGCCGAGTACGGCCTGCGCGTCGGCTACCACAACCACGCGCACGAGGTCGCGAGCGTCCTCGAGGGCCAGACCGCCCTCGAGCTCCTCGCCGCGAACCTGCCCGACGCCGTCGCCCTCGAGGTCGACACCTACTGGGTGGCCGTCGGCGGCGCGGACCCCGTCGCGCTGCTCGAGCGCCTCGGCGACCGCGTCGTCGCGCTGCACGTCAAGGACGGCCCCGGCACCGAGGACACCCTCGACCAGGTCGCCGTGGGCCAGGGCAGCCTGCCCGTCCGCGACATCATCGCGGCCCGACCCGACGCGCTCCGCGTCGTCGAGCTCGACGACTCCCGCGGCGACCGGTTCCAGGCCGTCGCCGACTCGATCGCCTACCTCACGTCCGAGGGCCTCGCATGAGCCGCACCGGCCGCGTCGGCGTCGGCGTCATCGGCGCCGGCGTCATCAGCAACGAGTACCTCGGCAACCTGACCGCGTTCCCCGACCTCGACGTGCGCTTCGTCGCGGACCTCGACACCGAACGCGCCCGCACCCAGGCGGAGAAGCACGGCGTCCCGGCGTCGGGCACGGTCGCCGAGCTCCTCGCCGACGACGACGTCGAGATCGTCGTGAACCTCACCATCCCCGCGGTGCACGTGGACGTCGCGCTGCAGGCGCTCGCGGCCGGCAAGCACGTGTGGAGCGAGAAGCCGTTCGCGCTCGACCGCTCGAGCGGGCGTCAGCTCCTCGACGCCGCGCACGACGCGGGCCTGCGGGTCGCGACCGCGCCCGACACCTTCCTCGGGGCCGGGATCCAGTCGGCGCGGCGGCTCGTCGAGTCGGGGGAGATCGGGGACCCGCTCACGGCGCTCACGCTCATGCAGAGCCCGGGGCCCGAGTCGTGGCACCCGAACCCCGACTTCCTGTTCCAGGAGGGCGCGGGCCCGCTGTTCGACATCGGCCCGTACTACCTGACCGCGCTGGTCCAGCTCTTCGGTCCCGTCGCGAGCGTCAGCGCCCAGGCGTCCCAGGCGTCGGCGCGCCGCACGATCGGCTCCGGCCCCCGCGCCGGCGAGCAGTTCGACGTCACCGTCCCGACCCACGTCGGCGCCCTCTTCCAGTTCGAGAGCGGCCGCAGCGCCCAGTCGATCTTCAGCTTCGACAGCAAGCTCGGCCGCACCAGCTTCGAGGTCGCCGGGTCGACCGGGACGCTCGTCGTCCCCGACCCCAACACGTTCGACGGCGAGCTCGTCGTCCACGACGGCGGCACCGAGACCCGGAAGCTCCCGGCGACGGGCGTGACCCGGTCCCGGGGGATCGGCGTCGTCGAGCTCGCGCGCGCCGTCCGCGCCGGCGTCCCCGAGCGGGCCAGCGGCGAGCAGGCGTTCCACGTGCTCGACGTCATGGTCTCGACCATCGAGGCGGCGTCGTCCGGGACGGTCGTCGAGGTCACGAGCACCGTCGACCTCGCGCCCGCGCTCCCCGAGGACTGGGACCCGACGGCCCGGACCCTCGAGGCATGAGCCCGCTCGAACCGGTCCAGGCTCCCGTCCCGGGCGCGGACGAGCGCCTCGGCGTGGCCGTCGTCGGCGGCGGGTTCATGGCGACCGTGCACTCCCGGGCCGCGCGCGCGGCCCGGGCGCGGCTCGTCGGGATCGCCTCCTCGAGCCCGGAGCGCGCCGCCGACGCGGCGACGCGCCTCGGGTTCGAGCGGTCGTACGCGTCGCTCGACGAGCTGCTCGTGGACGACGCCGTCGACGTCGTCCACGTGACCACGCCCAACGCGCTGCACGCCTCCCAGGCGGAGGCGGCGCTCGCGGCCGGCAAGCACGTCGTCTGCGAGAAGCCGCTCGCGACCACGCCCGACGACGCCGCACGCCTCGCCGCCCTCGTCGCGCCCGGCGGGGCGGCCGCCGGCCGGACCGCGACCGTGCCGTTCGTCTACCGCTACCACCCGATGGTGCGCGAGGCGCGCGCCCGCGTGCGGTCCGGCGAGGCCGGCACCGTGCTCACGTGGCACGGGTCGTACCTGCAGGACTGGCTGCTCAGCTCCGCCGACGACGACTGGCGCGTCGACCCGGCGACCGGCGGGCGCTCGCGGGCGTTCGCCGACATCGGCTCGCACCTCGTGGACCTGCTCGAGTTCGTCACGGGCGACCGGGTGAGCCGGGTCGCGGCGTCGCGGCGCACGTTCGTCGCCGACCGGGCCGAGCACCGCGGGGTCACGACCGAGGACGCCGTGGCCGTGACCCTGGAGACCGTGGGCGGCGCCATCGGCACGCTGCTGGTCTCGCAGGTCGCGCCCGGCCGCAAGAACCGGCTGCACCTCGAGATCGCGGGCACGGGGGAGTCGCTCGCGTTCGACCAGGAGCAGCCCGAGACGCTGTGGGTCGGGCGACGGGCGGGCACGCTCGTCGTCCCGCGGGACGCCGACCAGCTCGCGCCCGACGCCGCGCGGCTCGTCACCACGCCTGCGGGGCACCCGCAGGGCTACCAGGACGCGTTCGACGGCTTCGTCGCCGACACCTACGCGGCCGTGCGCGGCGCCGACCCGGACGGCCTGCCCCGTTTCGCCGACGGCCTGCGCGCCTCGCGCGTCACCGAGGCCGTCATGGACGCCGCCGACGCCGGCACCTGGATCGCCGTATCTGGAGGAGAACGATGAGCCACCCTCAGTCCCTTCCCGCCACCCACCCGGTCACCCTGTTCACCGGCCAGTGGGCCGACCTGCCGTTCGAGGAGGTCGCGCGGCTCGCCTCGGAGTGGGGCTACGACGGCCTCGAGATCGCGGCGTCGGGCGACCACCTCGACCTCGAGCGGGCCGACGTCGACGACGCGTACGTGGCCTCGCGCCGCGAGATCCTCGACCGGTACGGGCTGCGGGTCTTCGCGATCTCCAACCACCTCACCGGCCAGGCCGTGTGCGACGACCCGATCGACTTCCGCCACGAGGCGATCGTCCGGCCGTCCACGTGGGGCGACGGCGACCCCGAGGGCGTGCGGCAGCGCGCCGCCGAGGACATGAAGCGGTCCGCGCGCGTGGCGCGCAAGCTCGGCGTGGACGTCGTCGTCGGGTTCACCGGGTCGAAGATCTGGCCGTACGTCGCGCAGTTCCCGCCCGTGCCCACGTCCGTCATCGACGCCGGGTACGAGGACTTCGCGACCCGCTGGAACCCGATCCTCGACGTGTTCGACGGCGAGGGCGTGCGGTTCGCGCACGAGGTGCACCCGTCCGAGATCGCCTACGACTACTGGTCGAGCGTGCGGACGCTCGAGGCGATCGACCACCGCGAGGCGTTCGGGTTCAACTGGGACCCGTCGCACATGATGTGGCAGCAGATCGACCCCGTCGGCTTCATCGTCGAGTTCGCGGACCGGATCTACCACGTGGACTGCAAGGACACCCGCCTGCGTCCGACGAACGGCCGGGCCGGCGTCCTCGGCTCGCACCTGCCGTGGGGCGACCCGCGGCGCGGCTGGGACTTCGTGTCCACCGGCCACGGCGACGTGCCGTGGGAGGACGCCTTCCGCGCGCTCGAGGCCATCGGGTACACCGGGCCCATCTCGGTCGAGTGGGAGGACGCCGGGATGGACCGCCTGCACGGCGCCGCCCAGGCCGTCGGGTTCGTGCGGTCGCTGCTGTGGCCGCAGCCGACCGCGTCGTTCGACGCCGCGTTCTCGAACCAGGGCTGACACTCTCCGCCACCCCCTGGTGCCGAACACGGGATCGCCGCCCCGGCCCGGGCCCCGCCGGGCGGCCGTCCCCGTGTGGGGGGGCGGAG
>NZ_JBHUWD010000064.1:0-8775 GCF_042670205.1 Luteimicrobium sp. NPDC057192
CGGACGCTCAGGGCGTCCGGGCCGTCTCGTCGTGGGTGCGAGGCTCAGTCGAGGTAGTCGCGCAGCACCTGGGACCGGCTCGGGTGGCGCAGCTTCGACATCGTCTTCGACTCGATCTGACGGATGCGCTCGCGCGTCACGCCGTAGACCTTGCCGATCTCGTCGAGCGTCTTCGGCTGACCGTCCTGCAGGCCGAAGCGCATCGAGACGACGCCCGCCTCGCGCTCCGACAACGTGTCGAGCACGCCGTGCAGCTGCTCCTGCAGGAGCGTGAAGCTCACCGCGTCGGCCGGGACGACTGCCTCGGAGTCCTCGATCAGGTCACCGAACTCGCTGTCGCCGTCCTCGCCGAGCGGGGTGTGCAGCGAGATGGGCTCACGGCCGTACTTCTGGACCTCGACGACCTTCTCGGGGGTCATGTCGAGCTCCTTGGCCAGCTCCTCCGGCGTGGGCTCGCGGCCCAGGTCCTGGAGCATCTGGCGCTGCACGCGGGCCAGCTTGTTGATGACCTCGACCATGTGCACCGGGATGCGGATGGTGCGGGCCTGGTCGGCCATGGCGCGGGTGATCGCCTGACGGATCCACCAGGTGGCGTACGTCGAGAACTTGTAGCCCTTGGTGTAGTCGAACTTCTCGACCGCGCGGATCAGACCGAGGTTGCCCTCCTGGATCAGGTCCAGGAAGAGCATGCCGCGACCCGTGTACCGCTTGGCGAGCGAGACGACGAGGCGGAGGTTCGCCTCGAGCAGGTGGTTCTTGGCGCGCTTGCCGTCCTGCGCGATCCACTGCAGCTCGCGGACGAGCTGGCGCGTGGTCGCGTCGGCCTTGGTGCGGTCGTAGTCGGGGTAGTCCTTGGCGAGCTTCTCCTCGGCGAACAGGCCGGCCTCGATGCGCTTCGCGAGCTCGACCTCCTGCTCCGCGTTGAGGAGCGCGACCTTGCCGATCTGCTTGAGGTAGTCCTTGACCGGGTCGGCGGTGGCGCCGGCGGTCACGACCTGCTGGGCCGGGGCGTCGTCGTCGTCCGCGTCGGAGTAGACGAAACCCGAGTCCTCGTCGCCCGAGGACTCGGCCTTCTTGCCGGCGGCCTCGGTGGACTCGTCGGCGACCTCCGCAACGTCCGGCTCGACGTCCTCGAGGTCGGTGGCGTCCGCCTCGTCGGCGTCGGCGTCCTTCGCGGCGGCGCGGGCCTTCGCGGTGGTGCGCTTGGCGGCCGCGGTCGTGCCCGCCTTGGTCGCGGTGCGCGACTTCGAGGCGGCAGCCGTGCGGGTCTTCGCCGCCGGCTTCGCTGCGGTCTCGGCCGAGGCCTCGGTGTCGTCGCTCTCGGCGGCCTTGGCACGGGTCTTGGTCGCCGTCGAGGCGGCGGCCTTGGTGCGCGTGGTCGCGCGCGCCGTCGTCGTGGACGACGAGCTCGACGCAGCGGCGACCTTGACGGAGCCCAGCTCGACCTGGACGCCGGCGCCCGCCAGGGCGCGCATCACGGCCTTGAGCCGCTTGGCGTCCTGCACGCCTGCCTCGTCGCAGGCGACACGGACGCTCTGGGCGTCGACCTTGCCGGAAGCCGCCCCACGACGGAGGAGGTCCTGCAGGGCGGAGTGCTCGAACTCGCGCGGGAGGGTGTTGTCAGAGGTGAGGGGCGCCACGAACGACCTTTCGGCTGGCGGGGGGACAGACGGCGAGTCACCGGTCGGACGAGCCGGCGTCACTACCATTGTACCGGCCGGTCACGTTCCCGGGGGTCGCCGAACGACCTCGGGTGGGTGGGATTTTCGGGGTGAGACTCACGGCACAACGCACCGCCGACCCCAGGTATTCCGCGGAATACCGGTCGCCTGAAAGGGCCGCCGACCGCGTGCGCGCGACGCCGTCGCAGGTCAGGGCGCGGGCTTGACCGCGAGCACCGGGCACGGCGCGTCGAGCAGGATGCGCTGCGCGCCCGCTCCGAGGATGAGCTTGCCCACCGGGCTGCGCCGCCGGAGCCCGATCACGACGACGTCGGCCCCGGTACGCTCGGCCGCGTCGACGAGGCGCGCGGCGAACTCGCTCTCGTCGCTCGCGGGCGCGAGGCGGGCCTCGACGCCGGCCGCCTGGGCGGTCGCGAGCGCCGGGTCGACTGGCTCGTCCGCGCGTCCCGGCACGAGGACCAGGGACGTCGCCCTGCGGGCGGCCTCCGTGACGGCGGCGTCCAGCGCGCGCGTCCCTTCGGGCGTGGAGAGCACCCCGACGACCACCGGCATCTCGATCCCTCCGTCTGCGGCCTCCGACGGGTAGACGCTACCGGAACGACAGGTGCTCTGCCCGCGCCCACCCCGGCCCGATCCCCCGGTCCAGGGCGTCCGCGACGAGGCGCGCCAGACCGTGGTCGGGACCGACCTCGAGCGCCCGGGCCGCCCGCGCACCCGCCAGCCCGCCGTCGCCCTGCCACCACGCGAGCGCCGCGGCGAGGCCGAGCGCGTAGGCGTGCCCGTCGCCCCGGGCGTGCGCCGCGACGAGCTCGGCCGCGGCGCGGGCCACCCGGACGGCGTCGGCGTCGGGCGCGACACCCTGCCCGGGGTCGACGAGCAGGTCGACGGCGGTCGTGGCGTCGTCGAGCGCGCCGAGCCCGACGCCCGTCGAGGCGGCGTCGAGCAGGCGGTCCGGCAGGCCGGGGTCGCCCGTGGGCAGGATCGTGAGGAGCACCGCGTCGCGCACGATCGGGTCGGTGAGCGCGCCCGCGACCCGGCCCACGCGGGCGGCCGCGACCTGGACGACCGCGGGCTGGACGGCGACGCGCGGGTCGGCCGCGGCGACGGCCGCGTGCACGTCGCGCCACGCCCGCAGGGAGGCGCGCCGCCACGCCCGCACCCCGAGCTCGCCCCGGCGCGCGGTCCAGCGCCGGGCCGCCCGCAGCGCAGCCGCCCGCCTGGCGGGCTGGGCGGGCGGGAGCGCGTACGCCTCCTCGCGCGACGACGCCACGGCGACGCCCGCGTACACGAGGTCCGCGGCGACGGGGCTCGCGTCGAGGTCCGTCAGCGGGTGGCCCGGCGGCGGGCAGCAGGCCGGGTCGGTGCAGCCGAGCCCGCGGTACCCCGTCGACGTGACGTGCCAGCGCGCGGCGACCGCGACCCCGGGCCCGAGCTCCGCGAGCGCGTCGGCGAGCACGTCCGTCCCGCGTGCAGCGGCGTCCTCGTCGTCCCCGTACGCCACGAGCACGACGTCGCGCGGGTCGTCCCGCAGGACGTGCGTGACGACCGCCCGCGCGAGCGCGGGACCGCCCGGCTCCGCCACGAGGTCGGCGACGTCGGCCCGCACGACGAGGCCGACCGCTCCGCGCGTCGCCTGCAGGCTGAGGACGACGACGCTGTCCCGGGGCCGGTAGCCCAGACGGTAGGGGACGTAGGCGAGCAGGTCGGCGGGTCGGCTGGCGACCAGGGGCGTGTCCATGGCCTCATCCCAGGCCGCGGCGACCGGCCCGGGAACCCCCCGTCGTCTCCTGTGGACGACGCTCCCGGCGGTGGTCGGCCCCCGGACGCCTGTTCGGGCCGCTCCTGCGCCCTGGGTACGGTGGGGCGCGTGAACGACAGCCGCACCCCCACCAGCAGCGACCGGCGCGGGACGCGCCGTGAGGCCCGCCCGCACCGTGCGGCACGGGTCCTGCTGGGGGTCGTCGTCGTGGCGGTCGTCGCGGGCGTCGTGTGGAAGGTGGGGTCGCTGCGCGACGAGCCCGCCGCGGCGAGCACCGCCGCGCCGTCGTCCGCGACCACGACGCTCCCGTCGTTCGCGGCCGGGTCGACCGCGGGCGCGCTCGCCCCCGACCTCCCTTCCGACCTCGCACCGGTCCCGAGCAGCGCCACGGTGCTGTCGAGCTCGGCGGAGCGCGGCAAGGACGGCACGCACGTCCAGTTCTCGCTGAGCCTGCGCACGTCGTCGGACGCGAAGAAGGTCGTCAAGACCTACACGAAGGCGTGGACGAAGGCCGGCTTCTCCCGCGTGTCGGGCAAGCCCGCGGGCTCCGACGACGGCGCCACGTACCGCAAGGTCTCCGAGACCGCGAAGGCCGGCACGAAGGTCGGGTCCACCGAGCTCGCCGACTTCCTGCAGGTCGCCGTCGTGAAGGAGCACGGGACGTCCCTCGTCACGGTGTCGGGCCAGGTCGTGGCGCCCAAGCCGAAGAAGACGGCCGCCCCGACGACGCCGGCCGAGACGCCCGGGACCGCTGCGACGACGGGGGGGTCGACGGGCACCGGCCGATAGACTCGCCGCATGCCCTCCGCCCCCGGCCTCGTCGACCAGGAGGACGTGCGCCGCGGCGTCGACGGCGTCCTGCGCCGCACCCTCGAGACCGAGCGCGCGCGGCTCCGGGCCGTCAGCCCGGACGCCGAGACCCTCGCCGACTCCCTCGACGCCATGCTGTCGGGCGGCAAGCGGCTCCGGGCCGCCCTGTGCTACTGGTCGTGGCGCGCCCACGGCGGCGACGACGAGGCGGGTCGTGACGCGGCGCTCGCGGTCGGCGCGGCGCTCGAGCTCTTCCAGGCGGCCGCCCTGTTCCACGACGACGTGATGGACGCCTCCGCGACCCGCCGCGGGCTGCCCGCCGCCCACGTCGTGCACACGACGCGGCACCGGGACCAGGGCTGGTCGGGCGACGCCGCCCGCTACGGCGAGTCCGCCGCGATCCTGCTCGGCGACCTCGCCCTCGTCCTGGCCGGGCGCGTCCTCGCCCGCGCGACCGCCGCGCTCGACCGCGCGACCGCCGACCTCGTGCGCGAGCTCTTCGACGACATGGAGCTCGTCGTCACGACCGGCCAGTTCCTCGACGTGCACGCGCAGGCCGTCGCCTGGGGCGCCGACCCCGCCGCAGACGAGGAGCGCGCCCGCACCGTCATCCGCGCGAAGACGGCCCGCTACTCCGTCGAGCACCCGCTGCTGCTCGGGGCGGCCATCGCCGGGGCGACGGGCGACGTCCTCGCAGCGGCGTCGTCGTACGGGCTGCCGCTCGGCGAGGCGTTCCAGCTCCGCGACGACCTGCTCGGTGTGTTCGGCGACCCGGCCCGCACGGGCAAGCCCGCGGGCGACGACCTGCGGGAGGGCAAGCGCACCGTGCTCGTCGCGCGCGCGCTCGCGACCGCGGCGCCCGAGGACCGGGCGCTGGTCGAGGGAGCGCTCGGTCGCGCGGACCTCACGCCGGCCGAGGTCGAGCGGGTCGGCGAGGCGCTCGTGCGGTCCGGTGCGGTCGCCGCGATGGAGGCGCTCATCGACGACCTCGCGGACGCCGCGCTCGCGGCGCTCGAGACCGACGCCCTGGTCGAGCCGGGGCGGTCGATGCTGCTGGCGCTCGCGCGCGGGCTCGTCGAGCGCGACGCGTGACGCGTCAGCCGAGGCCCTGAGCCACCCGGCGGACCGCGGCCCGCTGCCCCTCGCGGAGTGCCGCGACCGGGGTGAGCCCGTTGAGCGTCTCCTCGGGCGCGAACAGCCACTCGACGATCTCGTCGTCCGTGAAGCGCGCGTCGTCCAGCAGGACGACCGTGCCGTGCAGCGCCGGGATCGGCTGGAGCCGACCCTCGTGCTCGATCAGGAAGGCCTCGGGGACGTGCAGGACGTTGCGCTCGCCCCGCCGCACGGCGACGAGCTTGCGCTCGCGCAGGAGCTGGCGGACCCGGATCACGTCCAGGCCGAGCCGGTCGGCGACGTCGGGAAGGGTGAGCCAGGCGGCGTCGTCGGGCGTGGAGGGGGCGGTCGAAGCCTGCTCAGGCTGCTGCTCGGTCACGGGAGAAGCCTAAGAGGTCGCCAGGGCGGGCGCAGGCACGGCCTGCCCGCACCGTCTCCGAGACCGGGTGAGACTCGCCGCCCCACCGTGCGCTATGCGGCGCCTGAGCCCTACGGGTCCGTAGACTTCACCCCGTGGCAACTACGACCTCGGACCCGTTCGTCGGCACCCTCGTCGACGGCCGCTACGAGGTCGTGTCCAGGATCGCCCGCGGCGGCATGGCGACCGTCTACCTCGCAGTGGACCGGCGCCTCGACCGCAACGTCGCGCTCAAGATCATGCACGCCCACCTCGTGGACGGCGTCGAGGGGGCCGAGTTCGTCTCGCGGTTCCGGCGCGAGGCCCGTGCGGCTGCCCGGCTGACGCACCCGGGTCTCGTCGGCGTCTACGACCAGGGGTTCGACGGCGAGACCAGCTACCTCACCATGGAGTACGTCCCCGGGACCAACCTGCGGGCCCGCCTGCGCGACGAGCGCACCCTCAGCCTGGGCGAGACGCTGCGCCTCCTCGAGGAGATCCTCGACTCGCTCGCGGCGGCGCACCGGGCCGGCCTCGTCCACCGGGACATCAAGCCCGAGAACGTCCTCCTCACCGAGGACGACCACGTCAAGCTCGCCGACTTCGGGCTGGCCCGCGCCGTCACCGAGGTCGCGGCCACCGCGACCGGGACCGTCCTCGGCACCGTGGCCTACCTGAGCCCGGAGGTCATCACCACGGGCCGCTGCGACGCCCGCACGGACGTGTACTCGGTGGGCGTGCTGGCCTACGAGATGCTGCTCGGCAAGCACCCGCACACCGGTGCGACGCCGATCCAGGTCGCGTTCGGGCACGTGAACTCCGACATCCCCGCGCCGTCACGGAGCGCCTGGTGGATGCCCATCGAAGTCGACGAGCTGGTGTGCGCGCTCGCCGCGCGAGACCCCGACGACCGTCCGCGGGACGCCGCCGCTGCATTGGCGCTCGTCCGGCACACGCGGCGGCTGCTGTCCGAGGCGGACCTCGCGCGCCGCGCCGACCCGCCGGAGGCCGTCGTGACGGACGGCCCGTCGGGTCCCGTCGACGCCCCCCACGGTGCCCCGAAGCCCACGGCCACCGAGGAGCCGGCCGACGACGCCGATGCGACGCCGGGGACCGCCGGCGACCCGTCGGGCGAGCCCGTGGACCCCGCGCCCACGGACGACGTCGACGACGAAGGATCGCTCGACGCCATCCCCACCGCCGTCTTCGGCAACCTCGGGACAGGCACGCGCGTCCTCACACGTGACGAGCTGGGCTCGGGCACCTCGCGCGGCGAGCTCCCCGTGCTCACCGGCCCCGCCGTGCCCGCGCAGGACGTCACCCGCAAGCGTCGACGCCGGCGCCGCCGGTGGGCCTGGGCTCTGGCCATCCTCCTCGCCGTCGCCGGGGTCTTCGCCGTCTGGACGTGGTGGATGAGCGCCGGCCCCGGCGCCTACACCGTCGTGCCCACCGGGATCGTCGGGTCGAGCGCGGAGGACGCCAAGGCCGCGTTGACCGCGGTCGACCTGCACGCCGACACGAAGCAGGCCTTCGACGACGTGGTGCCCGCGGGCGACGTCGTCAGCCTCGACCCCGGCGAGGGCGACAAGGTCCGCAAGAACGGCACCGTCGAGGTCGTGGTCTCCGAGGGCGTCAAGCACGCGAAGGTCCCGGCAGGACTCGTCGGGAAGCCGACCGCCACCGCGCTCGCGAGCCTGTCCAAGGCCGGGTTCGACGCCGTCCCGGCCCCCGTCGAGGACTACTCCGACGACGTGCCCAGCGGCCGCGTCATCTCCGTGTCCGTCGACCCGGGGACCTCCGTGCCCCACAACGACCCCATCCAGGTCGTCGTCTCCGAGGGGCCCGCGCCCGTCACCGTGCCGCAGGTCAAGGGAAGCAGCCAGGCCGACGCCGTCTCCGCGCTCAAGACCTCGGGCCTCGTCCCGCAGGTCCGGAAGCAGTTCTCCGACGACGTCCCCGAAGGGACCGTCGTCAGCCAGGACCCGCAGCAGTCGACGACGCTGCACCGCGGCGACACCGTGCACCTCGTGGTGTCGAAGGGACCGGAGATGGTCGTCGTGCCGTCCGTGACCGGGAAGCACACCGCCGAGGCGAAGAAGCTCCTCGAGGACAAGGGCTTCAAGGTCAAGGTGAACAAGTTCCTCGGCGGGGTGCTCGACACCGTCCGGTTCCAGGACCCGGACGGCAAGAAGAAGGCCCCGAAGGGGTCGACGGTCTCGCTGACCATCTTCTGACGGTCCGCGGGCGCCCTGGCTGGGTTCGCGGGCCGCGGTGGGGTTCGCGGGCGGGCGGGCCGTGGTTGCGTTCACAGGCGGCCGCGGCGAGCTGTCTCGGACTGTCGGCTCCGGCCCGGGTGGCCGTGCGCTCTCCTTGACGTCCTTCGACACCTCCCCGCACCCACCCGCTCGGCCGTCGTCTCGCCCGCCCGCCCGCGCGTCGAGCATGCGATCAGCCACGCGCGCGCCCGACCCCCTTCACCCGTGAGTGCGTACTCTTTGCGCGACACACCCGGCGAGTCGCGCAAAGAGTACGCACTCACGGGAGGACAGGGCCGGCCGAGCATCGGGGGGTACCGACGCTCGGCGCCATTTGAAGTGCCTTGCGCTCGACTCTCCGGAATCTGCTGCCCGGAGCCGAAGAACCCCACACGATCCGGAGGCTCGGCGCACCGGCCCACACGTCACCGTCGGCGAACCCAGCGTCACCCTCGGCGAACCCAGCGTCACCCTCGGCGAACCCAGCGTCACCGTCGGCGGACAGGGCGTCGCCGTCGGCGGACGCGACGTCGTCGCGGGTGCTGGGAGGGCGGGCGACGTTCTGTGGAGGTGACGTCGCCGCGAAGGGTGGGGCGGGAGGGGTGCGCGCGGTCGTGGCGGGACTGGCGGGAGGCCGCGAGGGACGAGCGGCCGGATGGAAGACCGCGCGCACCCCGGGCCCCCCCCCCCCCCCCCCCCCCCCCCCCCCCCCCCCCACCCCCCCCCCCCCCCCCCCCCGCCCGCCCCCCCCCCCCCCCC
>NZ_JBHUWD010000065.1:0-7952 GCF_042670205.1 Luteimicrobium sp. NPDC057192
CACCAACACCAACCGGTGCCAGCAACCACGAGGGATAAAATTTGGCATTGACTATCAAGCACACTGTTGAGTTCTCAAGAAACGGACGCTCACCCCGTTCCGGCTTTTCGGCCTTCTCCGTGGCGACTTCTGAACTCTATCCGGTTCTCGGCCCTCCGATCAAATCCGCTGGATTTCGACCGGAGCGACGGAATCGAACAAAGATCCGTCCATCACGACAGCACCCGGGCACAGCAAATGCGCCAAGTTCCTTCGTGAATGGGTTGCCCTCCGGCGGCGAACAGCCTCGCCGTGCTCTTCCGAGCCGACTCGTCCGTCCCTCACGTTCCGGGGGGATCACTAGCGTAGCACCTCCTGGGGCCGGCCCCGACCACCCCGGCGCCGGCGGGCGCGAGACCGCCGCGGGGCCCGGGTGTCGAGCCCGGTCCCGCGGCGGTCGGCGCAGCTCGTCAGGGCAGGTAGTACGTGGGGTTCGGCAGCTTGACCGTCCGGTCGGCGTGGCCACCGATCAGGTCGGAGTACTGGTCCCCGAAGTTCGCGACCACGTCGTACCCGCCACCCGCGGGAGCCTCCACGTGCGCCCGCGTCTGCGACTTGTACTCGATGGTCGTGCACTTGGCCGTGGCGCACGTGATGTACGACGGCTGCTGCGACGACCCGACGCCGGTCCACTTCGTGTAGTAGTTGCCCGCGGTGAAGCCCTGGTAGCCCACGGCCTCCAGGTTGCCCAGGGTGGCGGCCTTCTGGTCGTCGTTGCGGCCCGTCAGCCCGACGATCGTGCAGCCGGCCCGGCGCGCCGTGTCCACGAGCGAGACCATGCCCGGCGTGGCAGGGAACTTCTGCGCCTGGACCCACACGTCCTGCTCGGCCGGATCGAAGACGAACTTCATGTCCCCGACCTCCATGTCGTACGTCCACAGGGTGGTGTCGTCGGCGTCCAGGACGATCGCCGGGTTGCGGTGGAGCCATGCCCCCACCGCGCACTGCCGCGCGACCTGGGGCGCGACCTTCTGGGTCAGGCGCTTCATCTCCGTCAGGTACGGCGACGACGTCCTGCTCGCGAGCCCGGTGCCCGGGTCCCCGTAGTACGTCGCGATCGTCTTCTTCACCGAGTCGATGTTGGGGATGCCCTCCCCGCCCTGCGTGAGCCCGCTCGAGCCGTCGGGCTTCATCGCGAACTGCGTCCTCGGGGCCAGGCGCGGCTCACGCAGCCCCGGCAGGTCGGCGGACGGCAGGTAGTAGGTCGGGTTGGGGAGCTTGAGGATGCGGTCGGCGTAGCCGCCCTGGAGGTCGGACCACTGGTCCCCGACGTTGAGCGTGATCGTGTAGCCGAGGTCCTCGATGTGCCGCCGGGTCAGCGCCTTGTACTCGACCGTGGTGCACGACGCCGCCTGGCACGTGACGTACGACGGCTGCTGGGAGGCGCCCTTGCCGGTCCACTTCGTGTAGAAGTTCGCCGACGTGAAGCCTTGGTAGCCGACCTTCTGCAGGTTCGCGACGGTCGCGGCCTTCTGGTCGTCGTTGCGGCCCGTGAGGCCGAAGATCGTGAAGCCGAGCGCGTGCGCGGTGTTGACGAACCGCACCATGGCCGGCGTCGCCGGGAACTTCTGGCCCTGGACCCAGACGTCCTGCTCGGCCGGGCTGAACACGAACTTCATGTCCCCGACCTCCATGTCGTAGGTCCACAACGTCGTGTCGTCGGCGTCGAAGACGATCGCGGGCTTCTCGTGGTGCCGGCGCGCGTCGGCGAGCATGGTCGGGAGCTTCCGCAGCTCCTTCGCGACGATCGCGTCCATCTCGCGGATGTAGGGCGACGCCGTCTTGTCGGCGATGCCGGTCCCGGGGTCGCCGTAGTACGAAGCGATGGTCTTCTTGACCGAGTCGATGTTGGGGATGCCTTCCCCGTCCGGCATGAGCCCGCTCGAGCCGTCGGGCTTCATCGTGAAGTGCGTGCGCGGGGCGAGGTGCTGGCTGCTGCCCGACGACGGCCAGCCGCCGCCCGGGTGCCCGCCGCCTCTGCCGTGGGCGTCCGCCGGAAGGACCGCGGCGGTGACGGTGAGCCCGAGCCCGACGGCTCCGGCGACGACGGTGGTGACGATCCTGCGGGTGCTGCGCACGGGGGTCTCCCTCGGGTCTCGCGACGGTGCGGACCCGAGCGAACGTACCACCCGGTAACGTCAGGCGACAGGCTCCGGCGCCCCCGAACGGCGCTCCTCGCGCGACAGCCTGCTCGGCCACCACATGGACCGTCCGACGTCGAGGTTCAGTGCCGTCACCAGGACCGAGCGGACGATCAGCGTGTCGAGCAGCACGCCGAACGCGACCGCGAACCCGATCTCCGCGAACGTCACGAGCGGGAGGGTGCCCAGGGTCGCAAACGTGCCGGCGAGCACCAGCCCCGCGGACGTGATGACCCCGCCCGTGGCGGCGAGCCCGACGAGCGCGCCGCGGCGGGTGCCGAGCTTGCCCGCCTCCTCGCGCACGCGGGTCATGAGGAAGATGTTGTAGTCGATCCCCAGCGCGACCAGGAACACGAAGACGAAGAGCGGCAGCGACGGGTCGGCACCGGCGTAGCCGAACACGTGCCGGAAGACGAGCGCGCTGACGCCGAGCGCCGCGCCGAACGACAGCACGACCGTGCCGATGAGGATCAGCGGAGCGGTGATCGCGCGCAGCAGCAGCGCCAGGATCACGAACACGACCAGCAGGATCAGCGGGATGATCCGTTCCGTGTCGCTCCACGACGCGCGCAGGACGTCGAGGTTGACGGCCGTCGAGCCACCGACCTTCGCGTCCGCGCCCGGCACGGCGTGCACGGCGTCGCGCACCCGGTCGACGGTGTCGTACGCGGCCTGGCTGTCCGGGGCGGCGGTCAGCGTCCCCTCGAGGTAGGCCACGCCGTCCTTCGTGACGGGCTTGGTCACGGTCGACGCGTCGATCCCGCCGGTACCGGCGAACGCGGTGCGCACCTCGTCGGCCTGCGCGGCGTTCGAGACCACCACCACCGGCTCGCCCGCGCCGCCCGGGAAGTGCTTCTCCAGCACCTGCTGCCCCGTCACGGACGGCTGCTCGCCGCGGAACGACTCGGCCGTCGTCAGGCCGGTCGCGCCCAGCTGGGTGACGCCCAGCGTGCAGACCGCGAGGATCACCGACGTCACCACCCACGTGCGTCGCGGGCCGCGGGCGATCCGGCGACCGACCTTCGCCCAGACACCGTTCTCGGTCGGCTCCGCCTGCCCCTCGTGCGGGATGCGCGGCCAGAACACCCACCGGCCGCACGCGACGAGCAGCGCGGGCAGCAGCGTCAGCATCACCAGCAGGCCGACGACGATCCCGATCGCCGCGACCGGGCCCAGCCCGCTCGTCGAGCTCATCTGCGCCACGAGGAGGCACAGCATCCCGAGGGCCACGGTCGCGCCCGACGCGATGATCGCGGGCGACGCGCGGTGCAGCGCGAGCCCCATCGCCTCGTGCTTGTCACCGTGCCGGCGCAGCTCCTCCCGGTAGCGCGCGACCAGGAGCAGGGCGTAGTCCGTCCCGGCACCGAAGACCAGCACCGTGAGGATGCCGGCCGACTGCGCGTTCACGGTGAGCCCGGCGTGCTCGGCGAGCAGGTAGATCACGGCCTGCGCGACCGTGAGCGCAACCCCGGCCGAGATCACCGGGAGCAGCCACAGGACCGGGCTCCGGTAGGTCAGCAGGAGGATGACGATCACGACGCCGGCCGCCGCGAACAGCAGCGTCGACTCGATGCCCTCGAACGCCTTCGACGAGTCCGCGGCCTGGCCGGCCGGCCCCGTCACGTACGCGCCCAGGTCGGGGGGCCCGTCGTCCGCCACCTGGCGCAGCTCCGCCACGGCGTCGGCGGCGTGGTCCCAGCCGTTCGGGCCGAGGTTGAGCGGGACGACGACCTGTGCGGCCTTGCCGTCCTGGGACGGCACGGGCCCGACCACCTTGCCGTCGAGGTCGTCGCGCTGGCCGAACGTCTTCGCGTCCTCCGCGACGGCAGCAAGATCGGCCTGCGTCAGGTTGCCGCCGTCGTCCCGCACGTAGACCACGACCGCGGGCAGCGTGTCCGGGTCCGAGAACGTCGACGCCACGTCCAGGACCTGGGTGGACTCGGCGCTCTCCGGCAGCCAGTTCTTGGCGTCGTTCGACTGGACACCGCCCAGCTTGCCCGCGAGCGGGCCGAGGACGGCGAGCACGACGAGCCAGAAGCCGATGACGATCCACTTCGTCCATCGGTGGGTGATCCACGCGGCGATCCGGGGCACCGTCCCAGTCTGAGACTCAGCGCGCCCACAGGGAACCCCGGGAACACCCGGATCACCCCCTGAGTTCCGTGCGCGTGTCGGAGGTGCGCAGCCGGGCCTTCGGGCGCACGGTGGAACACATGACTGACGGACGACGACGCCCGGCACCCCGGGCGACCACCCTCCTCGCAGCCCTGCTCGCGGTCGCGCTCGCGGTCGTCGTCCCGGTCCTCGCCGGCCCGGCGCTGCTCGGACCCGGCGGCGCCGCGGACGCTGCGGCACGCTACGTGTCGCCGCTCAAGGCCGAGACGTTCTACACGTCGTCGATGTACGGGCCCCGGTGCCTCCCGGTGGCGAACGCGAGCGCGTGGCACATCGGCATCGACCTCGAGGCGCAGAACGGCGCCCCGATCTATGCGGTCGCCGCAGGGACCGTGACCCACGCGGTGAACCCCAAGAACGGGAACGCCGGGTACGTCATGGTCAAGAGCTCGGGGGGCGGGGTCCGGTACGACCTCGTCTACGTGCACATGGCCAAGGCGACGAAGTACGTGCACGCGGGGCAGAAGGTCAAGGCCGGGCAGCGGATCGCGCTCGTCGGGTCGAGCGGTCCGGCGACGAGCCCCAACCTGCACCTCGAGGTCTGGAAGGGCGGCTACGGCAAGACGCACGTCAACCCGTCGACCTGGCTCCGCGCGCGCGGCGTGAGCATCGCTCGCGCCCGGATCTTCGACCAGGGCGTGAAGACGCCCACCAGCTGCACCTACTACTCGACCGCGACGCGGCTCAACATCCGCTCGGGCCCGTCCACGGGCTACCGGGTCCTGAAGACCGTCCCCCGCAACACGAAGATGATCTCCAAGCCCGGCAAGAAGACGAACAACTTCGTGCCCGTGACCGTCGGGACCACCCGAGGCTGGGCGAGCGCCGCGTACGTCTCCCCGACGAAGGTCGGCTCGGGCGGCACCACCAAGGTGACCTACGTCGTCACGCACGACACCTGGATGCGGGTCGGTCCGACGACGGCCTACAAGCACGTCAAGGCCGTGAAGAAGGGCACCCGGATCACCGTGGTCTACGCGCACATCAAGCACTCGCGCGACGTGTCCGTCGGCGGCAAGCGAGGGTTCGTCCTGGACGCTCGGCTGCGCCGGGGCTGACCTCCGGGGCGGGCGGTCAGCCGGCAGCGAGCGCCGCGCGTCGCACCTCGGGCGACAGCAGCCGCTCGAGCTTCTCGCGCGTGCCCGTACCGGGCACGGGGTTGTGCAGGACGAGCGAGAGGTCGGGGCGAGCCGGGACCTGCAGCTGCGTCGCCTCGACGAAGAGCGTTCCGAGCACCGGGTGCTCGAGCTCCTTCGCGAGGAAGCCGGGCGACGCGACGTCGTGCTGCGCCCACCGCTCGACGAACTCGGGGCTCGTCTCGCGGAGCTCCTCGACGACCGCCGCGTACCCGTCGTCGCCGGGGTTCGCGGTGCACGCTGCCCGGAACTGCGCGACGACGGAGCCCGCGTTCGCCTCCCAGTTCACGGCCCGGCTGCGGTACAGGTCGTCCGTGAAGAACGCGACCATGCAGTTCTGCGGGATGTCGGGCCGCATGCCCAGCACGGCCGCCGACGCCTCGTTGTACATGACGCAGTTCCAGTACCGGTCCATGACGTGCGCCGGGCTCGGCATCCACGAGTCGAGGAGGCGCATCAGGCCCTCGCCGACGCCGCGCGCGTCGCCGTCGACCTCGGCCGCCGGCGGGTTGAGGCCCGCGAGCGCGTAGAGGTGGCGGCGCTCCGCACTCGACAGCAGCAGGACCCGGGCGACGGCGTCGAGCACCTGCGGGGAGACCTGGATGTCGCGCCCCTGCTCGAGCCACTGGTACCAGGACGCCCCGACGCCCGCGAGCACCGCGACCTCCTCGCGGCGCAGGCCCGGGGTGCGGCGGCGTCCGGCGTCGGGCAGGCCGACGTCGGCGGGGCTCACCCGGGCGCGCCGGGTGCGCAGGAAGTCACGCAGCTCGGCGCGGCGCGCTGCGGCCGCGTCGGTGCCCGATGTGTGCGGCGCGGGACGCGCCTCGACCAGCTCGGCCATGCCGGGGTCCCCCGTCCTCACGGTGCCTGCCTGGTGGTGCGGCCACCAGCATAAACGGGGGCTCCCCACGGATGTCGGAGCGGCCCGAGGCTCGACGCATGGCAACCGAGACCCTCACCCACGACACCGGCCGCACGGCCGGCCGCTCGCCCGCGCCGGAGCCCGCTCCCGTGGGCGCACGCTTCGCCCGGCGCGAGCTCCTCGTCCTCGTCGTCCTGTGCGCGGCGCAGTTCATGGTCGCCCTGGACTTCTCCATCCTCAACGTCGCCCTGCCGACGATCGGCACCGACCTCGCGATGTCGTCGTCGACGCTCCAGTGGGCGATCACCGCGTTCGCCCTCCCCTCGGGCGGGTTCCTCCTCCTGCTCGGGCGCACCGGCGACCTCTACGGCCGGCGCCGGCTGTTCCTCGGCGGGCTCGCCGTGTTCGGCGCCGCGTCGCTCGTCGCGACCCTCGCGCCGTCACCGGCCGTGTTCCTCGCGGGGCGGGCGCTGCAGGGCCTGGGCGCCGCCGCGATCGTGCCCACCGCCATGGCTCTGCTCACCACCACGTTCGAGGAGGGGCCGCGCCGGGCGCGCGCGCTCGGCGTCGCAGGGACCCTTCTCTCGCTCGGCTTCACCGTCGGCATGGTGCTGGGCGGCGTGCTCACCGACACGCTCGGGTGGCGCTCCACGATGGCCGTCCTCGCCGTCGCGACCGTGCTCGTCCTGCCGCTCGCGCGGCTCTTCCTCCACGAGTCGCGGCACGAGGGGCCGGACCGTCCACGCCTCGACGTCCCCGGCGCCGCGACCGTCACGGGCGGCCTGCTCGCCCTGATCTACGCGCTGTCGACGGCGGCGTCGCGCGGGTTCGGCCACGTCGACGTGCTCACCGCCCTGCTGCTGGGTGCCGGGTTGCTGGTCGCGTTCGTCGTCGTGGAGTCACGGACCGCGCAGCCGCTCGTGTCGCTGCCGCTGCTGCGTCGTCGGACGGTCGCCTGGGGGAACCTCGGCGGGCTCGTCACGTTCTCGATGATGAGCACCGTCATCTTCGTCCTCACGCTCTACCTGCAGGACGTCCTCGGGCTCGACGCGTTCCGGACCGGGCTGGTGTTCGGCGTCCAGGGCGTGCTGTCCGTCGGCGCGGGCGCCCTGGCCCCGAAGCTCGTCGACCGGTTCGGCGCCCCGCGGACCCTCGTCGGCGCGCTCGTCGGGCAGGGCGTGTTCATCGCGACGCTCCTGGCGCTCGGCACCGGGACCGGTTCGGTGTGGCTCGCCGTCGCCGGGGTCTCGCTGGCGTCGGTCTGCCACCTCGGCGCGATCATCTCGTACGGCGTGACCGCGACGTCGGGCGTCGCCGACGACCAGCAGGGACTCGTGACCGGCGTCGTCACGACGACCCAGCAGGTCGGGATCACCGTCGGGATCCCGCTGCTCGGCGTGCTCGCGACGACCGCCGCGAGCCTCGAGCACGGCGTCCACGTCGTCCTCGGGCTCGACGCGGCGATCGTCCTCGTCGCCGCGGTGGCCGTCGGGCTCGGGCTGCGGGTCTGGCGGCCCGCGGGTGCCGGGGCCGCCGCCGCGGCAGAAGCCACCGCCTGAGCACCGGGAGCGAGACGGCCGGGGCACCCTCGCGGTGCCC
>NZ_JBHUWD010000066.1:0-6656 GCF_042670205.1 Luteimicrobium sp. NPDC057192
CCGCCGAGCACGAGCGTCCGGACCTCGTGCTCGGCGGAGCGCTCGTGCTCGACGCGGGCTGGTCAGTCCTCCGCGGCCTCGAACGCGGCGACCTGCTCCTGCACCGCGCGCACGCGCTTGACGTCGAGCTTCTCGCTGCGGTCGAACCGGTAGATGCCGTTCTGCTCCTGGAACACGTCGGTGAGCTGCGTGTAGCAGTAGCCGAACATCAGGGGGTCGCCGAGGAGGGCGTTGGTCAGGCCGGCGAAGCGGGCGTGGAACTCCTCCTCGTCCGCGACGCGCTGGCCGTAGCCCCAGGACTCGCTCCGGTCGTCGCCGGTGCCACCCGCTGCCTCCTCCGGGTTCCACCAGATCCCGCCGTACTCGCTGCAGAAGTAGGGCTGCCCCCGGTACGGCACGGAGATCGGGCCGCGCTCGTTGTCGTTCGTGAACGGCCGGTCCTCGGCGAGCCCGGACATGTCTCGTGAGAAGACCGCGGGGTCCTGCTCGTAGTGGTGGGAGTCCCACACGTCGCTCTCGAGGACACGGTGCGAGTAGCCGCTCGCGTCCAGGACCGGGCGCGACGGGTCGGCGAGCTTCGTCGCGAGGAACATCCCACGCGTCACGTCGTCGAGGACGGTGATCCGGTCGTGCAGGTCCTGGTGCGTCTCGTTGAGCGGGCACCAGCCGACGATCGACGGGTGCGAGTGGTCGCGCTCGAGCGCCTCGAGCCATTCGGTCACGAACGACGTCGTGGGCCGCTGGTGGTCCTGCGGCGTGCCGAAGCCCCCGGCGCCCCAGTCGCCGAACTCGCCCCAGACGAGGTAGCCGAGCCGGTCCGCGTGGAACAGGAAGCGCTCCTCGAAGACCTTCTGGTGCAGGCGCGCGCCGTTGAAGCCGGCCTCGAGAGCGAGCTCGATGTCGCGGACGAGCGCCGCGTCGGACGGCGCCGTCATGAGCGACTCGGGCCAGTAGCCCTGGTCCAGCACGAGGCGCTGGAAGACCGGGACGCCGTTGATGCGGATCGCCTTGCCCTCGATCGCGACCGAGCGCAGGCCGGCGTACGAGCGCACGGAGTCGACGACCGCACCCGACGCGTCGTGCAGCCCGATCTCGACGCCGTAGAGGTTCGGCTCGCCCGGCCCCCACAGCCGCCGGCGCTCCTCCGGCACGACGAGCCGCACCGACGGCGCAAGGTCCAGGTCGGCGCGTGTGGTGGCCGAGGCGACCGTGCCGTCGTCGTCGGTGAGCGTCACCGTGACGGTGTGCCCGCGCCGGTTGGCCGAGAGCGGGACGACCACGTCGAACGCGCTGCTCGCCACGTCGGGGGTGATGCGGGGGCGGCGGAGCGACGCCGCCGGCACGGGCTCCAGCCAGACGGTCTGCCAGATCCCGGTGGTCCGCGTGTAGTGGCAGTCGGTGTTCTGGTAGAAGGTCGCCTGCTTGCCGCGGGCCTGGGGACCGTTGCGCGGGTCGCGCGCCCGCACGACGACGGTCACGGTGTCGCCCGGGGTAGCAAGCCCGTGCAGGTCGGCCGTGAACGGCGTGAAGCCGCCACGGTGGCGCACGACCTCGGTCCCGTCGACCCACACGGTCGTGTCGTGGTCGACGGCGCCGAAGTGCAGCAGCACGTGGACGTCGTCGCCGACGGCGGACCAGTCCGCGGGGACGGTGACCTCACGCCGGTACCAGACGGCTTCGAGGAAGTCGACGTCCTCGACGCCGGAGAGCTCGGTCTCGGGTGCGAACGGGACGGTGATCGTGCCGCTGAGCGCGCGCTCGCGCAAGCCGCGCTCGAGGCCGGAGTCCCCGGCGTCGATCTCGAACTCCCAGGCGCCGTTGAGATTGAGCCACCGGTCGCGGACCATCTGCGGCCGCGGGTACTCGGGACGGGGGACGTCGAGCCCGGCCGGGGCAGACGGAGGGTCGGAACGGTCGAGGACGGACATCGCGTGCTCCATTGCGTGTGACGACAGTGCCCGGTCATTCAACATGCGAGCGTCCGAAAGTGCAACGTTGAATCACACCGTGGCGGCCTCAGCCGCCAGGTCGCGGCTGCTCTCCCGCACCAGCACGCGGTGCGGGACCACCACCTCCACCGCTCGCGGGGGCCCGTCTTCTCGTCCCGCGTGCTCGACCTGCCGGACGACGCGGTCGACCGCGGCCTCGGCGATGGCCTGCACGTCGGGCGCGACGGTGGTGAGGGTCGGCGAGGAGAACCGCCCGTCCTCGATGTTGTCCCAGCCGGTCACGGCCAGGTCGTGCGGGACCCGCACGCCGTTGGTCCGGAGCGCGTAGAGAGCGCCCAGCGCGAGCTCGTCGTTGGCGCAGACGAGGCCGTCGATCGCGCCGATGCGCGGCAGCATCTCCTCGATCGCGCGCGCGCCTGCCGGCCGCGAGAACTCCTGCACCGGGAGGATCCAGGGCGACGGCGCAGGGTCCCCGACCCCGCCCGCGTGCGCGTCGAGGAAGCCCTGGACGCGCAGCGTCCGAGTCTCCTCTCCGGCGCTGTCCGGGGAGGGGTCCGCGCCGAGGAAGGCCAACCGGGAGCGACCCGTGCTCAACAGGTGCTCCGTGACCTCGCGGGCCGCCAGGACGTTGTCGATGCTCACGTGGTCGGTCCGCCGGACCCCCGCCCGACCTGGGCTGTCACGCTCGCCGAGCAGGACCATCGGCGTCTCGCCCCGGACCTCGTCGATCTCGGCGGGGCCGATCGCGAGGGGCGAGAAGATGATGCCGTCGATCGCGTGGACCTGGAAGCCCTGGGCCACGCGCAGCTCGGCGTCCCGCTCGACGCGAGTCTCCTCGATCAGCACCCGGAACCCGCGGGCCGACGCCGCGTCGATCACGCGATGAGCCAGGGCCGAGAAGTAGGGCGAGTGCACCCAGGGGACGACGAGGCCCAGGGTGTTGGTGCGCCCGCTGCGCAGCTGACGGCCCGCGATGTTCGGCCGGTATCCGAGCGTCGCGATCTCCCGCTCGACCCGCTCGCGCGTGGCGGCACCGACGCGCCCGGTGCCGTTGACGACGTTCGAGACCGTCTTCCAGGACACCCCCGCAGCGGCCGCCACGTCCTTGATGCCCACCCGCCGACCGGATCGCCCGGCCGGATCCGGCCCTCCGCCCGGCCCGCGAGCGGCTGGTGCACCATCGCCGTCTGTCATCGTTGTCACCCTTTCGCCCACGTCGCGCCGCCTCGTCGCCGCACAGGCTTCTCCTACTGGTTGACGCGCGACCTTGTCTAGTCCATTGTGGTCCCACGTTGGAGCGCAACGTTGCACCAGAAAGGTCGAAGATGACCCACCACACCAGATGGACACGTGCCCGGACGAGCGCGTCGGCCGCGCGCCAGACCACCGGGGCAACCGTCCCTCCCGGATCACCGGGCTCCGGCATGAGCCGGCGCCAGCTCCTGCAAGCGGCGCTGATCGGCGCCGGGGGCATCGCCATCGGCGGCGCGCTCGCCGGGTGCGCGACCTCGGGCGCCTCGGCGTCGGGCAAGGCGTCGGTGACCGTCTGGGACCTGTTCACGGGCTCCGACGGCGCCAACATGCAGACGATGATGGCCGCGGTGAAGAAGGCCAACCCCGACATCGCCGTGAACTCGGTGACGCTCGCCTGGGGCTCGCCCTACTACACCAAGCTCGCGATGGCGTCGTCGGGCGGACGCCCGCCGGAGACCGCCGTCATGCACCTGTCTCGCCTCGCGGGCTACGCGCCCGGCGGCCTGCTCGAGCCGTTCGACCTCGACGAGCTCGCGAAGGTGGGCATCCGCGAGGAGGACTACGCGCCCGCCGTCTGGAAGAAGGCGCAGTTCAACGGCCAGCTCTACGCCCTCCCGCTCGACACCCACCCGTTCATCGCCTTCTTCAACCCCGCGATCGCCAAGAAGGCCGGGCTGACGGTGACGGACGGACACCTGGCCGACGTCAACAGCACCGACAGCTTCCTCGCCGCCGGGAAGGCGCTGGCCCAGGCCACGGGCGAGACCGGCGTGTCGTTCGGCTACCTCAACGACACCGCGGGGTGCTGGCGCATGTTCTGGGGGCTCTACTGCCAGACGGGTGCGGCCTACGAGCTGACGCCCGGCAAGTCGGCCCAGCTCGACGACAAGGCCGCGAGCGAGGTCCTCGAGTTCCTCCAGGAGATGCTCGACGGCAAGATCGCCGCCAGGAACCAGGACGGCGGCGCGGCCGAGGGGCGCTTCATGACGAAGCGCACCGGGATGTTCTTCTCGGGCGAGTGGGAGCTGCCCACGCTCCAGGGCGCCCTGCCGGACCTCGGCGCGATGCCCATGCCGACGATGTTCGGCACGCCCGCGACGTACGCCGACTCGCACTCGTTCGTCCTGCCGAAGCAGGCGCACCCTGACCCGGCTCGACGTGCCGCGACCTACCGGGTCCTCGCCGGCATCGTGAAGCAAGGCCTGACCTGGGCGCACGCGGGCCACATCCCCGCCTTCCAGCCCATCGTCCAGACGCCCGCGTACCAGAAGCTCTCGCCGCAGAAGGACTACGCCCCGGCGGCCGAGACCGCGGTCTTCGACCCGAACGTGTGGTTCACCGGCGCCGGCTCCGACTTCCAGAACCGCGTGGGCGGCGCACTGATGGACGCGTACTCGGGCAAGGCCTCGCCCCAGAAGACCGTCGACCGGATGCTCCACGAGATGAACTTCTTCCTCTCGCAGCCCAACCCCGCCTGATCGAGAGGACGACGATGAACGCCTCGAGCATCTCCACCGTTCCCGTTCCTGAGACGGGCTCCCCTTCCCGGACCCGACGCGCGTCGAAGACACGACCCGGTAGCGCCGCGGCATCCTCCACCCGGAAGTCGTTGCGCGAGCGCGACAAGTCCGGATACGTCTTCGTAGCCCCGTTCGCGATCGCCGCGGGGCTCTTCCTCCTCTGGCCGACGATCTACGGCCTCTGGATGAGCTTCACCGACCAGGCCCTGACGGGCACCGCCAGCCACTTCGTCGGCTTCAGCAACTACGTCGAGGCGCTCGGCGACCCCCAGGTGTGGGCGACGCTGTGGCACACGGTCGTGTTCACGCTGCTGAGCGTCGTCCCGCTGGTCGTCGTGAGCCTCGTCATGGCGCTCCTCGTACACACCGGCCTCCCTGGCCAGTGGGTGTGGCGGATGTCGTTCTTCGCGCCGTTCCTGCTGACGAGCGCCGTCGTCGCCTCGCTGAGCACGTGGCTCTTCCAGCCCGAGATCGGCCTGTTCGACGTCGCCCTGGCCAAGCTCCACCTCGGGCCGGTCGGCTGGCTCAGCGACCAGAACGTCGCCATGTACTCGATCGTGCTCGTGACGGTCTGGTGGACGGTCGGCTTCAACTTCCTGTTGTTCCTCGCCGCGCTGCAAGGCATCCCGCACACGCTCTACGAGGCGGCGACGATCGACGGCGCGGGCGCGTGGCGCCGGCTCTTCTCGATCACGCTCCCCCAGCTGCGCAACATCGCAGCGGTCATCGTGCTGCTCCAGATCATCGGCTCGCTCAAGGTCTTCGACCAGATCTACCTGCTGACCGGCGGCGGCCCGAACGGGAGCACCCGACCGATCCTCGAGTACATCTACGACACCGGGTTCACCAACTACCGGCTCGGGTACGCGTCGGCGATCTCGTACGTGTTCTTCGCGCTGATCCTCGTGTTCGCCCTGGTCCGGCTCGTGCCGACCCGGAAGGAGTCCTGACGTGTCCGTCGCAGAGATGGTGGCCGGCCGCCGCGCGGAGGCGCAGCGGACCAAGGCCGACAACCGAGCCCTGACCCGGCTGACGATCGGGCCGTCCCCCTGGGTGCGTGCAGGCGTGCTCGCGCTGCTCGTCGTGATGGCGGCGATCTGGCTGCTCCCCGTCGTGTGGGGCGCGGTCACGAGTTTCAAGCACGAGGCCGAAGCGGCGCTGCCCGCCTCGTGGTGGCCCTCCATGGGCTGGACGCTCGACGCCTACCGTTCGGTGCTCGACAACAGCGAGCTCCTGCGCTGGATGGGGAACAGCCTCGTCGTCGCCGTCCTCGTCACCGCGCTGACGGTGCTGATCTCCGCGATGGCGGCCTTCGCCTTCTCCCAGTCCGTGTTCAAGGGCCGCGGGCTCCTGCAGGCGCTCACCGTCGCGTCGATCATGATGCCCGGCCAGATCCTCATCGTCCCGCTGTTCAAGGAGATGCAGAGCCTCGGCCTCGTCGACACGTTCGCGGGCATCGTGCTCCCGCAGATCGTGGCGCCCGTGATGGTGTTCATCCTCAAGCGGTTCTTCGACGCGATCCCCTCCGAGCTGATCGACGCCGCCCGCATCGACGGCGCCGGCCCGTGGCGGCTCTTCTGGACGATCGTGCTCCCGCTCTCGCGGTCGATCCTCGTCGCTGTCGCGATCTTCGTGTTCATCGGGGCCTGGAACAACTTCCTGTGGCCCTTCATCGTGACGACGGACCCGAAGTTCATGACGCTGCCCGTCGGCCTCTCGACGGTCAAGAACGCCTACAGCGTGCAGTACGCGCAGAACATGGCGTCGGCGATCATCGCCGCGCTCCCCCTGCTCGTCCTGTTCATGATCTTCCAGCGCCGCATCGTCCAGAGCGTCGCGACGACCGGGATGGGCGGCCAGTAGCCGAGCCCTCCAGAACGCGGACGCCGAGGACGAGGGTTTCCGCCGAGAACGAGGCCCGGCGCCTCGTTCT
>NZ_JBHUWD010000067.1:0-1985 GCF_042670205.1 Luteimicrobium sp. NPDC057192
ACAAAAAGTACGCACTCAGCGGGGGCGCGCGCCGGTACCCGGCGCAGAGTCAGGACCGGTCGCGCTCCGCAGCCTTCGCGGCCTCCGCCTCGGCCTTCTGCAGCTCGCGCACGCGCTTCTCGGCCTCGCGGACCTTCTTCTCCGCCTCGTGGACGGCCTTCTGCAGCTCGCGGACGCGCTTCTCGGCCTCCTTGCGCTTCTCGGCAGCCTTCTTGACCTTCGGGTCGCGGGCGTAGCGGGCCGCGACGGCGGCGGCGTCGCGGAGGTCGTCGTCGGACTCGGCGAGCGAGCCGGAGCGCCCCGCCCCGCCCGCCGCCGGATCGCCGCCGTCCCGCGCGAAGTCCCGGCCGGCCCCCGGGAGCCCGTTCGCGCGCGCCTCGATGTACGCGGCGACGCCGTCGAGCACGCGCTCCATGCCGAACGCGACGTCGTCGATCGCGCCCTCCCCGACGTACGCCCCGCTCTCGACGAGCGGCCGCAGGAAGGGGAACCGTTCGCCGTCGACGAGGTCGCGGAGCACCGCCTCGTACGCCCCTCCGAGGATGTCGTCGTGCCCGCCGGCGGCGTCGACGGCGCGCGCGAGGTCGCGCTGGAGCTGCGCGGCCGCCTTGGCGTAGTTCGACGCGAGGAGGATGACGGCCATCTTCTCCTCCTGGTCGAGCGGCACGCTGCGCAGGGTCCGGAGCCCACGGTCGACGACCTGCAGGTTGTTCGGGGTGAGCGGCGCGCCCTGCACCGGGATGTCGAGGTACCAGGCGTGCTCGCCGAGCAGGGCCTGCGTGAACTGCGCCCACTCACGCAGCTCGGCGCGCCAGTCGGGCGGGTCGTGCGCGGGCGGCGGCTCGACCCCGATCACCTGCTCCTGCATGAGCAGCAGCAGGTCGTCCTTGCTGGTCACGTACCGGTAGAGGGACATCGTCGTGTAGCCCAGGCGGGCAGCGACCTTCGCCATCGACACGCCTTCGAGGCCGTCGGCGTCCGCGAGTTCGACGGCCGCGTCGACGATTCGCTCGATGCTCAGCTCGCGCCGCGGGCCCCGGTTCGGGCTCGCAGCGACGCCCCACGCGAGCGCGAGGCCACGGGGCAGCTCGGGCGCCTCGGCGGGTGCGGTGGCGTCGGTCGGGTCGGGCTCAGTCACGTCGTCCATCCTCCTGCACGCTGTCCATCCGGGGTGACGCAGTGTTCGATCGGAGCATGACTCTCACCGAACGGCCCGTCACGCTCGTCACCGGCGCCGCGAGCGGCATCGGGGCCGCGACGGCCCGCCTCCTTCTCGACGCCGGCCACCGGGTCGCCGTCACCGGCCGCGACGCGGCGCGCCTCGAGGCGTTCACCGCCACCCTGCCCGACGACGACGTCGGCCGCCTCCGCGTCCACGTCGCCGACGCGTCGGTCCAGGCGGACGTCGAGCGCGCCGTCGCGGACACGGTCACGGCGTTCGGGCGGCTGGACGCCGTCGTCGCGAACGCCGGCTTCTCGACCCACGACGACGTCGCGACCGGCGACCCCGACGCCTGGCGCGCCATGCTCGACGTCAACGTGCTCGGCCCCGCGCTCCTGGTGCGCGCCGCCCTCCCGCACCTCCGCGAGGCGCGGGGCCGCATCGTCATGGTCGGGTCGGTCGCAGGCATCAGGAACACTCCCGGGAACATGTACTCGGTGACGAAGTGGGCCACGCGCGCCCTCGCTGAGAACACCCGCCTCCTCACGGTGCCCGACGGGGTCGGCGTCACCCTCGTCTCGCCGGGTCGCGTCGACACGGACTTCTGGGCCGGACGTGGCGGGACGCCGTCGGGACCGGTGCTCGGTCCCGACGACGTCGCCCGCACGATCGTGTGGACCCTCGCCCAGCCGGCGGACGTGGCCCTCGACGAGGTCGTCGTCCGCCCGCTGGGCCAGCTCTGACCGAGCCCGTCCGCCGACGGTGACGCTCTGTTCGCCGACGGTGACGCTCTGTTCGCCGACGGTGACGCTCTGTTCGCCGA
>NZ_JBHUWD010000067.1:2083-5771 GCF_042670205.1 Luteimicrobium sp. NPDC057192
GAGGGTGACGCGCCTGTCGCCGAGGGTGACGCGCCTGTCGCCGAGGGTGACGCGCCTGTCGCCGAGGGTGACGCGCCTGTCGCCGAGGGTGACGCGCCTGTCGCCGAGGGTGACGCTCTGTTCGCCGACGGCGGCGGCAGCGCACGGCGGGAAGCAACACGCCTGGGGACGACTGTCACCGTCGGCGAAGCCACCGTCACCGTCGGCGAAGCCACCGCCACCGTCGGCGAAGCCACCGTCACCGTCGGCGAACCGGACGTCACCGTCGGCGAAGCCACCGTCACCGTCGGCGAAGGGGACGTGATGCACGAGGTGAGGGGGTGGGGAGGGGTGCGCGCGCACACCCCTCCCCACCCCTGCGCCGGACCCGACCACGATCAGGCCCGGCCAGCTCAGCGGGCGGTCCGGCGCCGGTAGGCGATGGAGCCCAGCGTGACCGCGACGACGAGGAACCCGACGAGCCAGGCGACCGCGGTCCAGAGCGTGGACGTGTCGACCGACCCGGACATCAGCCCGCGGAGCGACTCGATGATCGGGGTGAAGGGCTGGTTGTCGGCGAACCCGTGGAGCCAGGTGGGCATGGTGCCGACGGCGACGAACCCGCTGGACAGGTAGGGCAGGAACAGGAAGACGGTGTTGAGCGCCTGCGTGGCGTCGACGCTGAGGACGAGTCCGGCGGCGGCGCAGATCCAGGTGAAGGACAGGACCGTCAGCACCACGTACCCGACGACGCCGACCCAGCCGAGGAGGTCGGCGTCCGGCCTGAACCCGAGCGCGATCGCGACGCCGAGGACGACGACCGCGGACGCGAGGTTGCGCACGACGCTCGCGATGACGTGCCCCCACAGGGGCGCGGGGCCGAGGATCGGGAGGGTCTTGAACCGGTCGATGGTGCCGCTGGTCATGTCCTGGGCGACGGCGGTCGCGGTGGCGGCGGACCCGAACCCGAGGCACAGGACGAGCGTTCCGGGGACGACGTAGTTGATGTAGTCGCCGCTGCTGTCGATGGCGCCGCCGAAGATGACGACGAACACGAGCATGATCGCGACGGGGATCGCGAACGCGGTGACGAGGCCGTCGACGCTGCGGAGCGTCCGGCGGATCTCGCGGGCCGTCATGGTGGCGATGTCGCGGAGCCCGGTGCGCACGGACGGCGGTGCGGGGGTGACGGTCGCGACGGGCGTGCGGCGCGGTGCGGGCGCGGTGGGGGCGAGGGCGGTCATCGGGCGTTCTCCTTGCTGGCCGTGGTGCGGGTGGGGGTGCCGGTGACGGCGAGGAAGACGTCGTCGAGCGTGGGCTTGACGACGCTGACGCCCGCGAGGGCGAGGCGGTGCTGGTCGGCGAGGGCGAGCGCCTCGCGGATGGTCGCGACCGGGTCGGTTGCGGGGGTGGTGAACGCGAGGTCGCGCTCGTCGACGTCGACGACGGGGAGCCCGGCCGCGGGCGCGAGTTCGCGGGCGGCCCGGAGCGAGGCGGCGTCCTCGAACGCGACGCGGACGTGCTCCCCGGCGACGAGGGCCTTGAGCTCGCTGGCGGTGCCGCGGGCGGCGACAGCGCCGTCGTCGAGGACGGCGATGGTGTCGGCGAGGCGGTCGGCCTCCTCGAGGTACTGGGTGGTGAGGAGGACGGTGGTGCCGTCGGTCGCGAGGTCCCGGACGACCTCCCAGAGCTGGACGCGCGACGCGGGGTCGAGGCCGGTGGTGGGTTCGTCGAGGACGAGCACCGCGGGCGACGCGACGAGGCTGATCGCGAGGTCGAGGCGCCGCCGCATGCCGCCGGAGTAGGTGGAGGCGGGACGGCGCGCGGCGTCGGTGAGGTCGAAGCGCTCGAGGAGCTCGGTGGCGCGAGCCTTCACGGCCCGTCGGGGCAGGTGCGCGAGGTTGCCCATCATGACGAGGTTCTCCTCGCCGGTCTGGAAGGGGTCGACCGCGGCGTACTGGCCGGTGAGGGCGACCAGCGCGCGCACCTGGGCGGGGTGCTTCGCGACGTCGGCGCCCGCGACGGTGACGGTGCCGGAGTCGGCGGGCACGAGCGTCGTGAGGATGTTGACGGTCGTGGTCTTGCCGGCGCCGTTCGCGCCGAGGAGCGCGAAGATCTCGCCGCGCCGGACCGTGAGGTCGACGCCGCGCAGGACGTGGTGCGAACCGTAGGACTTGCGCAGGTCCCGTACGGCGATCATCGGGTCGTTCATGGCCTGTCTCCTGTCGTTCGTCGTGCTGCGAGCTCGTGTGCGGCGCACGCCGCGTGTATGTCGTACGCAATGTGTAGACCATAAACAGACGCGTGATCGAGCGTCAAGAGGTGACGCGCGTCTCACGTCCGCGTCTCGGTGAGTGAGATTTCGGGACGGTGGATTGGACGCGGGCGCGGCTGGGGGCCCAGGCTGAGGGCATGACACCGACCACCGCCCGCTCCGGCGTGCGAATGCCCGAGGCGCCCGCCGTGCGCGCCGCGGGCTGTCGGTGCTGTCGCCCCGTGCTCTGACCCTCCCGGTCGGCCGGTCCGCGGAGCGCCACGCCCGCGGCACCGAGGCACGGCGGGCGCCTGCCACGGCCCACGGCACCTCGCGTGCCCCACCCGGCCCCCCGGCCGTCGTCGACGAGACCGGGTCACCCCGCTCGGCCCGCACCACGGGCACCCCCTCGGGCGCGACCCCGCGCCCCGACCTCACTGGAGATCACATGTCCCGCACCCGCCGCCGGTTCCGCGGCTCGCTCGTCGTCACGGCCGTCGCCGCCGCCACCGCGCTCCTCCTCGCCGCCTGCTCCTCGGGCGACTCGGGCAGCAGCAGCGACAAGACGAAGGGCTCGGCGGACGACCCGGTCAAGATCGGCGTCGTCGGCGCGAGCGGCGACCAGTGGAAGGTCTTCACGGACCTCGCCGAGAAGCAGGGCATCCACGTCAAGCTCGTCGACTTCAGCGACTACCAGCAGCCGAACCCGGCCACGACGTCGGGCGAGCTGGACCTCAACCAGTTCCAGCACATCCTGTTCCTGGCGGACTACAACAACAACACCGGCGGCGACCTCGTGCCGATCGGCTCGACCGCCATCTACCCGCTGGCCCTGTACTCGAAGCAGTACAAGACGGTGGACGCGATCCCCGCCGGCTCGCAGATCGCCATCCCCAACGACGGCACCAACCAGGCGCGCGCCCTCGGTGTCCTCGCCTCGGCCGGCCTCATCACGCTCAAGGACGGCACGCCGTCCCTCTCGGCCGCGCCTGCCGACGTCGACACCGGCAAGTCCAAGGTCAAGGTCACGCCCGTCGCGGCGAACCAGACCGGCCGCTCGCTCGGCGACAAGTCCGTCGCCGGTGCGGTCGTGAACAACGACTACATCAAGGACACGGGCCTCAAGTCGTCCGACGCGATCGCCCAGGACGACCCGTCGAGCGACGCCGCCAAGCCGTACATCAACATCTGGGCCACGCGCTCCAAGGACAAGGACAACGCGGTCTACGCGGAGCTCGTCTCCATCGCGCAGTCGCCGGAGGTCGAGAAGGCGCTCCAGGCGAACTCGGACGGCACGGCCGTCATCGTCCACGAGACGCCCGCCAACCTGCAGAAGTACCTGACGGACGTCGAGAGCCAGCTCAAGCAGGGCTGACCCCCACCCGCCGAAGTACCCCGGCATCCCGCATACCTCGCGAGGTATGCGGGATGCCGGGGTACTTCGCGGGGCAGGAC
>NZ_JBHUWD010000068.1:0-3799 GCF_042670205.1 Luteimicrobium sp. NPDC057192
GGGGCGCGCGGTCTTCCATCCGCCTCCGCTCGTTCCTCGCTCCGGCTCCCGCCAGACCCGCCACGACCGCGCGCCCCTCTCCCCTCCCCGCCCTGGTGCACAGGCCGGGCTTCCGCTTGGCGTCAGCAACGTGCTGCAACGTACGGTGGGCGTGCAGCCGCGCCGTTCTGGGGGTGCGCTCGCTGCCGCGTCGTCTTGTTTGACGCTCTGTGGGCGTCTACGGTGGTCAGCGTTTCAACCCGTTGCATGGATTGCACACCGTTGCGCAGTCCCTCGCGCAGGTGCGTGCTGCGGGGTGGTCACCCTCGAAGGAGAGCGCATGTCGACCAGAGCTTTCAGATCCCGCGCCGGCTCGGCGCGGGTACCCCGAACCCTTGCTGCCACGGCCGCGGCAGCGGTCCTCGTCCCGCTCGCGACGATCCCCGGCGTGCTGTCCGCGTCCGCCGCGGACGCCCAGCACGTCAGCATCCCCGGCTCGCACAACACGGAGATGGGCTGCGCGAGCGACTGGGACGTGAGCTGCGCGCAGGCCGAGCTCACCCAGCGTCCCGACGGCGTCTGGTCGCGCACCTACGACCTGCCCGCCGGCAGCTACGAGTACAAGGCAGCCCTCAACGACTCCTGGGACGTGAACTACGGCGCGGGCGGCGCGCAGGGCGGCGCCAACATCGCCTACACGACCGACGGCTCCACGCCGGTCACGTTCTTCTACGACCCGGTCACGCACTGGGCCACCACCACGGCGTCCGACCCCATCGTGTCCGCGATCGGCGACTTCCAGACGCAGCTCGGCTGCGCCTCGGACGACCAGGCCGACTGCCTCGGGGCGTGGCTGGAGGACCCGGACGGCAACGGGATCTACACCGCGAAGCTCACCGGGCTGACCGCGGGGACGTACCACGTCCGGGTCGCGCACGGACTGTCCGCCGACGAGGTCTACGGCCAGGGCGGTGCCAAGGACGGCGCCGCGATCCCGTTCACCGTCGAGGGCGGCAAGCAGGTCGTCCTCACGTACACCCTCGCCACGCACGCGCTCGCGATCGACGTGACGGACGCCCCGGTCGCGGGCGAGGCCGAGGACGCCGCCCAGTGGGTCGACGCGCGCACGGTCGCCGTCCCCGCCGACCTCGCCGCCGGCGTCACGGCCTGGACCCTCTACTCCTCGGCCGACGCCTCGCTCACGCGCGACGGGAACACGATCTCGGGCGGCACCGCGATCGGTCTCACGGCGGACCCGCAGGGCCTCACGTCCGCGCAGCTCACGCGCTTCCCGGCCCTCAAGGGCTACGTCGCGCTGCACCCGCGCGGCCTGTCGCGTCCCGCCCTCGAGCGGGCGCTCCGGGGCGAGCTCCGGCTCGCCGCCCGGGACGCCGACGGCGCGCTCGAGGCGCTCACGGGCGTCCAGGTCCCCGGCGTGCTCGACGACGTCTACGGCACCTCCGCGCAGCGACGCGCCCTCGGCGTCACCTGGGAGCACGGTGCGCCGCAGCTCGCCCTCTGGGCGCCGACGGCGCAGGACGTCGACCTGCTCCTCTACCCGGCGTCGGGCACCGGCGACCCGCAGCGCGTCCCGGCGCACCGCGCGTCGGACGGCACGTGGACCGTGGCCGGGTCGCCGTCGTGGAAGAACCGGCAGTACCTCTACGAGGTGAAGGTCTACGCGCCCACCACGGGCCGGATCGAGACCAACGACGTCACCGACCCGTACTCGGTCGCGCTCACCACGAACTCGACGCGCTCGGTGCTCGTCGACCTCGACGACCGCTCGCTCGAGCCGTCGCAATGGGCCCGGACGGCGTCCCCGCGCGTCGCCGACCCGACCCAGCAGACGATCTACGAGCTGAGCGTCCGCGACTTCTCCGCCACCGACCCGACGGTCCCGGCGGCGCTCCGTGGGACGTACGGCGCGTTCGCGACGAACAGCGAGGGGACCAAGCACCTGCGGACCCTCGCGAAGGCCGGCCTGACCACCGTCCACCTGCAGCCGACGTTCGACTTCGCGACCGTGAACGAGGACCGCAGCCAGCAGAAGGCCCCGCCGTGCGACCTGGCCTCCTACGCCCCGGACTCGGACCAGCAGCAGGCGTGCGTGGGCGCGGTCGCGGACTCCGACGCGTACAACTGGGGCTACGACCCGCTCCACTTCTTCGCCCCCGAGGGCTCGTACGCCGTCCGCCCCGACGGCGGCTCGCGCGTCGCGGAGTTCCGCACCATGGTCGGGGCGCTGCACGCGGACGGGCTCCGCGTCGTCGTCGACGAGGTCTTCAACCACACCTCCGCCTCGGGCCAGGACGCGCACTCGATCCTCGACCGCGTCGTCCCCGGCTATTACCAGCGGCTCGACGCGACCGGCTCGGTCGAGACCTCGACCTGCTGCCAGGATGTCGCCACCGAGCACACCATGGCCCAGAAGCTCATGGTCGACTCGGTCGTCCTGTGGGCCAAGGAGTACAAGGTCGACGGCTTCCGCTTCGACCTCATGGGCTTCCACTCGGTCGACAACATGAAGGCCGTGCGGGCCGCGCTCGACAAGCTGACGCTCCGCAAGGACGGCGTCGACGGGAAGAGCATCTACCTGTACGGCGAGGGCTGGAACTTCGGGGCGGTCGCGAACAACGCGTACTTCACGCAGGCCACCCAGGGCCAGCTCGACGGCACCGGCATCGGGACCTTCAACGACCGCCTGCGCGACGCCGTCCGCGGCGGGTCCCCGGTCGACGGGAGCACCGTCCAGCAGCAGGGCTTCGGCTCGGGCCTGTTCACCGACCCGAACGGCAACCCGTCGTACGGGGACGCGGACGACGCGTCGAAGGCGCTGCTCGGCCACGACGAGGACCTCGTGAAGCTGGGCCTCGCGGGCAACCTCAAGGACTACGCGTTCGTGACGTCCGACGGGACGACGAAGAAGGGCTCGGAGGTCGACTACAACGGGCAGCCGGCGGGCTACGCGAGCGAGCCCGACGAGTCCATCAGCTACGTCGACGCGCACGACAACCAGACGCTCTTCGACGCGCTGACGCTCAAGCTGCCGCAGGCGACGTCGATGGCGGACCGCGTGCGCATGCAGACCCTCTCGCTCGCCACGGCCACGCTGTCGCAGTCGCCGTCGTTCTGGCTGGCGGGCTCGGACCTGCTCCGCAGCAAGTCGCTCGACAACAACAGCTACAACTCGGGCGACTGGTTCAATGCGATCGACTGGTCGGGCCGGACGAACGGGTTCGCCAAGGGGCTGCCCCTGTCGGGGGACAACGGCTCGCAGTGGTCGATCATGAAGCCGCTGCTCGCCGACCCGGCCCTGAACCCGACCGCGAAGGACATCGCGACCGCGACCGACGAGGCGCAGCAGCTCCTGCGGCTCAAGCGCTCGACGCCGCTGTTCTCGCTCGGCTCGTCGAGCCTGATCGAGCAGAAGGTCTCCTTCCCCGCGACGACGACGCCCGGCGTGATCGCCATGAACGTCGACGACGCGCACGGCAAGGACGTCGACCGGAACCTCGACGGCGTCCTGGTCGTGTTCAACGCAGGCACGACGACGGCCACCGAGACGCTCGACGCGCTCCGCGGCAAGGGCTACGAGCTCTCCACGCTCCAGCGTCACGGCGACGACGCGGTCGTCAAGCGCACCACGTGGGACGCGCGCACCGGCACGGTCTCGGTCCCGGCGCGCACGGTCGCGGTGCTCACGCTCGCGCAGCAGCACGGCAGCCCGGGGAACAGCGGGGGCCACGGCCACCGCTGACCCTCCGACGCCGAAGTACCCCGGCATCCCGAATACCTCGCGAGGTATTCGGGATGCCGG
>NZ_JBHUWD010000069.1:0-3709 GCF_042670205.1 Luteimicrobium sp. NPDC057192
ACAGAGGCGCCATAGATAAGCATCCTGCATCGGTATCTCGGCCGGATCTCGGTATCTCGGCGGAGCGGGGGTGGCGGCCGGAGCGGGGGCGGGGGACGGGGCGAGCGGGTGGGTCAGGCGCCGAGGCCGTCCACGACCTCGACGCACTGGCGTGCGATCGCGAGCTCCTCGTTGGTCGGTACGACCATGACGAGCGTGCTGGTCCACGACGGGGAGATGATCCGGGGCTCGTCGGAGCGGACGGCGTTGCGGTCGGGGTCGACGGCGAGCCCCAGCGGTTCGAGGCCGTCGAGGACCTCGGCGCGCACCGCGGCGTCGTTCTCCCCGACGCCGGCCGTGAACGCGAGCACGTCGACCCGGCCGAGGACGGCCGAGTAGGCGCCGATGTACTTGCGCAGGCGGTGCTCGTAGACGTCGAGCGCGAGCCGGGCCGCCTTCGCGGCCTCGGGGTCGTCGCCGTCGGCCAGGGCGCGGACGGCGCGGAAGTCGTTCTCGCCCGCGAGCCCCTTGACGCCTGACCGCTTGTTGAACAGGTCGTCGATCTCGTCGATGCTCATGCCCGCGTTGCGGGACAGGTGGAACACGACGGCCGGGTCGATGTCGCCCGTGCGGGTGCCCATGACGAGCCCCTCGAGCGGCGTCAGCCCCATCGACGTCTCGACCGGGACCCCGCCCGCGATCGCCGACGCCGACGCCCCGTTGCCGAGGTGGAGCACGACCTGGTTGAGGTCCTGCACGCGCCGCCCCAGCACGCGCGCGACCTTGCCCGCGACGTACTGGTGGCTCGTGCCGTGGAAGCCGTACCGGCGGACCCCGTGCTCCTCGGCGACGCCCCGCTCGAGCGCGTACGTGTACGCGTGCTCCGGGAGGGACTGGAAGAACGCCGTGTCGAAGACGGCGACGTGCGGGACGTCGCCCATGAGCTCGCGCGCCACCTCGATACCCGTCGCGTTCGCCGGGTTGTGCAGCGGCGCGAGGGGCGACAGGTCGCGGATCTTCGCCAGGACGTCGTCGTCGACCAGGACCGGCTGGGAGAACACCGAACCGCCGTGGACGACGCGGTGCCCGACGGCGTGCACGCCGGCCTGCTCGAGGTCCGGCCCGAGCTCGCCGAAGAGCCCCAGCGCGACCCGCAGGGCTTCCGCGTGGTCCTCCACGTGCTGCTCGCGCTCCGTCGTGTTGCCGCCGAACCGGTGCCGCAGCGGGCTCGACGACTCGCCGATCCGCTCGACGATCCCCGACGCGATCGCCTCCCCGCCCACCGGGTTGACGAGCTGGTACTTGAGCGAGCTGGAACCCGAGTTCAGCACCAGGACGGACCCGTGCGCGCCGTACGCGGAGTAGGGGTTCGGGCGTTCGGACTCGGGCAGGATGCTCATGCTTCTCCTTCTCCGGCGGAGCCTGCTGCTGCGCCGACCGTGCCGGCCGTGCTGCCGGCCTGGGCCTGGATGGCGGTGATGGCGACCGTGTTCACGATGTCGTGGACGAGCGCGCCGCGCGACAGGTCGTTCACGGGCTTCGCGAGGCCCTGGAGCACCGGTCCGATCGCGACCGCGCCCGCGGAGCGCTGCACGGCCTTGTAGGTGTTGTTGCCCGTGTTGAGGTCGGGGAAGACGAACACGGTCGCCTTGCCGGCGACGTCGGAGCCGGGCATCTTCGACGCCGCGACCGAGGCGTCCACGGCGGCGTCGTACTGGATGGGGCCGGCCACCGACAGGTCGGCGCGGCGCTCGCGGACCAGCGCGGTCGCGTCCCGGACCTTCTCGACGTCGGCGCCGTAGCCGGACTCGCCCGTCGAGTACGACAGCATCGCGATCCGCGGCGGGACGCCGAACTGCGCGGCCGTGGCGGCCGACGAGATCGCGATGTCGGCGAGCTGCGTCGACGTCGGGTCGGGGATGACCGCACAGTCGCCGTAGACGAGCACCCGGTCCTCGAGGCACATGAGGAACACCGACGACACGACGGAGACTCCGGGCGCGGTCTTGATGATCTCGAACGACGGCTTGATGGTGTGGGCCGTGGTGTGCGCGGCGCCCGAGACCATCCCGTCCGCGAGCCCGAGGTGGACCATCATCGTGCCGAAGTACGAGACGTCGGTGACGATCTCGCGCGCACGCTCGACGGTCATGCCCTTGTGCGACCGCAGCCGCGTGTACTCCTCGGCGAACCGCTCGACGAGCCCCGGGTCGTGCGGGGACAGGACGTGCGCGCCGTCGAGCCGGAGCCCGAGCTCTGCGGCGCGCGACCGCACGGCCGCCTCGTCGCCGAGGATCGTCAGCTCCGCGACGTCGCGCTGCAGCAGGGTCGACGCCGCGCGCAGGATCCGGTCGTCGTCGCCCTCGGGCAGCACCACGTGCTTGCGGTCGGCGCGGGCACGCGCGAGGAGCTCGTACTCGAACATGAGCGGCGTCACCACGTCCGACGGCGGAACGTCCAGAGCCGCCGCCAGCCCGCCGTGCGCGGCGCCCGCGGTCGCACGGTCGAACAGTGCGAGCGCGGTGTCGACCTTCGCGGGGGCGTCGAGGCTGACCCGTCCACGGGTCCGGGCGGCGCGGCTCGCGGTCTCGATGGTGTCGAGGTGCGTCGTGAGGATCGGGAGGCTCGGGGCGAGGTCGTCGAGCAGGCGCGTGATCGACGCCGGGGGTTCGAGCCCGCCCGTCAGGACCATGGCGGCGAGCGACGGGTACGACGGCGCCGAGTGCGCCGCGAGGAGCCCGATGAGCACCTCCGAGCGGTCGCCCGCCGTGACGACGACCGCCCCGTCCGTGAGGTGGTCGAGCAGGTGCTCGAGGGTCATCGCGCCGACGAGGACGCCCATCGCCTCGCGGGCGAGGAGCTCGTCGTCGCCCAGGAGGAGCGTGCCGTCGACCGCATCGCGCAGGCCCTCGACCGTCGGCGCGGACAGCGACGGCTCCTCGGGGATCGTCCACACCGGCAGCGGTGACGTCGGGGCGCCGGGCGCGTCGAGGGCCGCGAGCGCCGCGCCCACCGCGTCGAGGTCGTCCGGGCGGCACCGGTTCGCGACGACGCCGAACGGCCGCGCGTGGTTCGTCTGGAGCTCGGCGAGGCTGACCTCGGCGAGCTGGCGGACGTCGTCGGGCGTGCGGCCGAAGCCCGAGAGCACGAGGAGGACGGGTGCGCCGAGGTTCGCGGCGACCCGGGCGTTGAAGGACAGCTCGGTCGGGCCGGCCACGTCGGTGTAGTCGCTGCCCAGGACGAGGACGGCGTCGCAGGCGACGGCGACGTCGTGGAACTTCGCGACGATCTGGGAGAGCGAGCCCTCGGGGTCGTCGTGGACCTCGTCGTACGTCACGCCGACGCACTGCTCGTAGCCGAGGTCCACGCTGTCGCGGGCGAGCAGGAGCTCGAGGACGTAGTCGCGACCCGAGCGAGGGTTCGCCTGCGCGCTGCGGGCGACGGGGCGGAACACCCCCACGCGCCGGAACCGTCGCTGGAGGAGCTCGAGGACGCCGAGGGCGACGGTCGACTTGCCGGTCTCCCCCTCGGGGGAGGTGATGTACACGCTTCGGGTGGACTCGCTCACCGCTCGCTCTCTCTGTGCTCGGTGTCGTGCTCGCGTCGTCAGGCGCTGCCCCTATTCCACCGCATGGCGGTGCGGCCCGCAGTGTCGCGAAGCACGAGGTGACGGACGTCTCCGTCGAGCGAGCGGGCCCGGCGTCGAGCAAGCGGGCACGCTCCGCTGGCT
>NZ_JBHUWD010000070.1:0-3069 GCF_042670205.1 Luteimicrobium sp. NPDC057192
GGGACCCGGAGACGGGGCCCGCCGCCGTCGTCGTCTCTCGACGCGCTGGAGGCACCGATCTAGCCTCGAGGCATGTGCCGGAACATCACCACCCTGCGCGGGCTCGAGCCGCCCGCGACGTCCGAGGAGGTCGAGGCCGCCGCGCGCCAGTACGTGCGCAAGGTGACCGGCGTCCAGAAGCTGAGCGACGCGACGCGCGACGCGTTCGAGACGGCCGTGGCTGCGGTCGCCGCGGCGACCGAGAGGGTGCTCGACGAGCTGCCCGAGCGGCGCACTCCCCCGCCGACGCTGCCACCGTTGCGGCGCGCGGAGGTCCAGGAGCGGATCGCGCGCCGGATGGCCGAACGCGAGGAGCACGAGCGCCTGCACGACCTCGGCCTCGCGCACGAGCACGCCGACGACGGGTCGGTCGTGCGCGCCTGAACCGCCCTTCGGACCTGCGGACTTGGCCGCGGTCGGCGACCTGACCTAGGGTGACACTCGTCCTGACACCGTTGTCAACCGCCCGCGGTGGGCGGAAGGAGTGGATCCCATGCGAAGGTCAGCCCTCATCCGATGTAGCGCTCTCGCCGCGGGAGCGGTGCTCGTGGCCGGGCTCGCGCAGCCCGCCGTCGCGGACCCGAACGGTCACGACACGACGCCCGGCAACGGCGCGGAGCTGCCTCTCACCCAGTACGTCAACCCGTTCATCGGCACGGCCGTCTCCTCGACGAGCGGGTACGCCGGCAACGTCAACCCCGGCGCGCAGGTGCCGTTCGGCATGGTCGACTTCGGCCCCGACATGCAGCGCACCAACTTCAACGGCTCGGGCGGCTACCTCACCGCGGCGAACGCCACGAGCGGCCGGGTCAACTTCTTCAGCCTGACCCACCTCAACGGCCCGGGCTGCCCCGGTCAGGGCGTGGTCGGCATGATGCCCGCCTCGACACCGCAGGCCGTCTCGACCGCGGCCGGCAAGCCGGTCGGCGTCACGTTCAAGACCGCCACCGAGTCGGCGCACCCCGGCGAGTACGCCGTCACGCTCGACAACAAGGTCGGCGTGGACCTGACCGCGACCACCCGCACGGGCATGGCGCAGTTCACGTACCCGGACAAGGACTCCGGCTACTTCTCGCTCGACACGCGCCTCAACGCGAACAGCAACATGAGCAGCAGCGCCGGGAAGATCTCCGCCGCGAACACCGCCCTGACCGTCGCCGACGACGGCCGCGTGCTCACCGGCAAGACCGTCGCCCCCGCGTTCTGCACGCCCTACGGCACGCAGTTCAACTCGAACGTTTACTTCTACCTCGAGGCCGACAAGCCCCTGCGCGCGCAGGCCGACGGCAGCACCGTGAACACGGTGAGCAACGGCGCCACGCTGCTGCAGTACGACCTCACGGACAAGGACCCGACGCTGACCGTCCGCGTCGGGATCTCCTCGGTGAGCATCGCGAACGCGAGGCTCAACCTGAAGACCGAGAACGCCCGCTCGACGTTCGACCAGGTGCGCGACGCCGCCGACGCGACGTGGAACACGCGTCTCAACTCGGTGCAGGTCGCGGAGGCCGGCCGCTCCGCCTCCCTGACGGCGGACCAGCGCACCGACCTCACGAAGTTCTACACGGGCCTGTACCGCGTGTTCGGCTCCCCGACGACGTACTCCGACGTCAACGGCGACTTCCGCAGCATGGAGCAGACCCCGCCGTACCCGAGCACGGTCGACACGTCGGGCAGCGTCCCCGACCGCCCCGTCGTGAACGTCCGCGACTACTCCTACACGCGCCCCGACGGTTCGAAGGGCAGCTACGGCACCCACTACTCGAGCCTGTCGATGTGGGACACCTACCGGTCCCAGGCGCAGCTCCTCGCGATGCTCGCGCCCGACGTCGCGAGCGACGTCATGCAGTCCCTCGTCGTCGACGGCGAGCAGTGCGGTGCGTTCCCCCACTGGGTGGACGCGAGCGACGACTCCACGCCCATGGCGGGCGACAACGCCCTCCCGGTCCTCGCGGCGTCCTACGCGTTCGGCGCGAAGGACTTCGACGTGACGACGGCGGCCCGCCTGGTCAAGCAGTCGGTCTTCGACCCGACGAGCGCCTGCAACGGCCGCGCGAGCATGGCCGACGCCGAGGCGTACCTGCGCGACGGGTACCACCCGGACACGACGTCCGTGAACGTCGAGCAGTGGGCCGGCGACAACGCGGCCGCGACGTTCCTCTCTGCCCTGCCCGCGAGCGTGCTCGCGGACCCGAGCGTCGACGTCACGCAGGCGGACATCGCGCGCCTGCAGGACCGCACGACGTGGTGGAGGAACATCTTCGACTTCACCAACGACACGCTGGTCGCCCGCAAGGCGCCCACGGCTCCGGGCGTGCCCGGGGCGCTGGAGCCCGGCTGGTACCACGAGTCCACCGAGCCGAACTACTTCTGGTCGTTCGGCTACGCCTGGCCCGACCTGATCCGCACGATCGGCGCGGACAAGGCCGTGGACCGGCTCAACACGCTGTTCTCGATCGACTCCGCGCTCACCAAGGTGCCGACCCTGGCCCAGCTCAACGGCGGCCAGGACTCGCAGGGCTTCTACATGGGCAACGAGATGGGCTTCCCTGCGCCGTGGGCGTACGACTTCGCGGGCAGGCCTGCGTCGACGCAGTACATCGTGCAGCAGCTCATGCACACGGCGTTCAGCACCGCGCGTGACGGCCTCCCGGGCAACGACGACATGGGTGCCCTGTCGAGCTGGTACGTGTTCGCGGGGCTCGGGATGTTCCCGGTCTCGCAGGCGGACGGCGGGCTCGCCCTGTCCACGCCGCAGTTCTCGGACATCACGCTGCGCCTCGGCGGCAAGCACAAGGTGCGGCTGCTCTCGGACGCCGACGCCACCACGTCGCCGTTCATCGCGTCGCTGCGGGCCGACGGCACGCAGCAGGACCGGGCGTGGCTGTCGATGGACGACCTCGCGTCGACCCAGCACCTGCGCTACACGCTGAGCAGCACCCCGACGTCGTGGGCGACCACGACGAACCCGCTCGGCTGACCCGGGAACCGCCACGACGGGGGCGGGCGTCGCACGTTATGGTGCCACGC
>NZ_JBHUWD010000071.1:0-2530 GCF_042670205.1 Luteimicrobium sp. NPDC057192
CCGAACCCACCAGGGTTGAAAACCTGGGGGATGACCTGTGGTTAGGGGTGAAAGGCCAATCAAACTTCGTGATAGCTGGTTCTCCCCGAAATGCATTTAGGTGCAGCGTCACGTGTTTCTTGCCGGAGGTAGAGCTACTGGATGGCCGATGGGCCCTACAAGGTTACTGACGTCAGCCAAACTCCGAATGCCGGTAAGTGAGAGCGTGGCAGTGAGACTGCGGGGGATAAGCTCCGTAGTCGAGAGGGAAACAGCCCAGACCACCAGCTAAGGCCCCTAAGCGTGTGCTAAGTGGGAAAGGATGTGGAGTTGCACAGACAACCAGGAGGTTGGCTTAGAAGCAGCCACCCTTGAAAGAGTGCGTAATAGCTCACTGGTCAAGTGATTCCGCGCCGACAATGTAGCGGGGCTCAAGTACACCGCCGAAGCTGTGGCATTCACATATTGCTAGGCCTTCGTGGTCCAGGCGTGTGGATGGGTAGGGGAGCGTCGTGTGGGCAGTGAAGCTGCGGGGTAACCCAGTGGTGGAGCCTACACGAGTGAGAATGCAGGCATGAGTAGCGAAAGACGGGTGAGAAACCCGTCCGCCGAATGACCAAGGGTTCCAGGGCCAGGTTAATCCGCCCTGGGTAAGTCGGGACCTAAGGCGAGGCCGACAGGCGTAGTCGATGGACAAGGAGTTGAGATTCTCCTACCGGCGAAGAACCGCCCATACCGAGCCCGGTGATGCTAAGCGCCCGAATCCCCCCGCCGTTCCTTCGGGAACACTGGGTGGGCCTAGCGCGCGACCCGATCCGGTAGTAGGTAAGCGTATTAACAGGGGTGACGCAGGAAGGTAGCCCGGCGTGGCGATGGTTGTCCACGTCCAAGGTCGCAGGGTGAGCAGCAGGCAAATCCGCTGCTCGTTGAGCCCGAGGGCTGATGGTGACCGCATTAGCGGGATAACAGGGTGATCCTATGCTGCCAAGAAAAGCCTCGGCGCGAGGTTCTAGCCGCCCGTACCCCAAACCGACTCAGGTGGTCAGGTAGAGAATACTAAGGCGATCGAGTGAATCGTGGTTAAGGAACTCGGCAAAATGCCCCCGTAACTTCGGGAGAAGGGGGGCCCTAAGCGTGAAGCCGCTTGCCGGCTAGCGTGGAGGGCCGCAGAGACCAGGGAGAAGCGACTGTTTACTAAAAACACAGGTCCGTGCGAAGTCGCAAGACGATGTATACGGACTGACGCCTGCCCGGTGCTGGAAGGTTAAGAGGACGGGTCAGCTCTTCGGAGCGAAGCTCAGAATTTAAGCCCCAGTAAACGGCGGTGGTAACTATAACCATCCTAAGGTAGCGAAATTCCTTGTCGGGTAAGTTCCGACCTGCACGAATGGCGTAACGACTTCTCCGCTGTCTCAACCGCGAACTCGGCGAAATTGCACTACGAGTAAAGATGCTCGTTACGCGCAGCAGGACGGAAAGACCCCGGGACCTTTACTATAGCTTGGTATTGGTGTTCGGTGCGGCTTGTGTAGGATAGGTGGGAGACTGCGAAGCTCACGCGCCAGCGTGGGTGGAGTCAACGTTGAAATACCACTCTGGTCGCTCTGGACTCCTAACCTCGGTCCGTGATCCGGATCAGGGACAGTGCCTGGTGGGTAGTTTAACTGGGGCGGTTGCCTCCTAAAATGTAACGGAGGCGCTCAAAGGTTCCCTCAGCCTGGTTGGCAATCAGGTGGCGAGTGCAAGTGCACAAGGGAGCTTGACTGTGAGACTGACAGGTCGAGCAGGGACGAAAGTCGGAACTAGTGATCCGGCGGTGGCTTGTGGAAGCGCCGTCGCTCAACGGATAAAAGGTACCCCGGGGATAACAGGCTGATCTTGCCCAAGAGTCCATATCGACGGCATGGTTTGGCACCTCGATGTCGGCTCGTCGCATCCTGGGGCTGGAGTAGGTCCCAAGGGTTGGGCTGTTCGCCCATTAAAGCGGTACGCGAGCTGGGTTTAGAACGTCGTGAGACAGTTCGGTCCCTATCCGCTGCGCGCGCAGGAAACTTGAGAAGGGCTGTCCCTAGTACGAGAGGACCGGGACGGACGAACCTCTGGTGTGCCAGTTGTTCCGCCAGGAGCACCGCTGGTTAGCTACGTTCGGAAGGGATAACCGCTGAAAGCATCTAAGCGGGAAGCCTGCTTCAAGATGAGGTTTCCAACCCCGTATGGGGGAGAGGCACCCAGCTAGACCACTGGGTAGATAGGCCGGATGTGGGAGCGGGGACTAACGACCCGTGAAGCTGACCGGTACTAATCAGCCGACAACTTACCAACAACAATTCTTGTTTCGCGTCCACTGTGCGGTTCTAGAGCCACCGGCACACCCCCTGACCGGGGGTCCCGAACAGGTTCATAGAGTTACGGCGGTCATAGCGAAGGGGAAACGCCCGGTCCCATTCCGAACCCGGAAGCTAAGCCCTTCAGCGCCGATGGTACTGCCCTGGTGACGGGGTGGGAGAGTAGGACGCCGCCGAACACCCATTCAACCGAAGGCCACCCCCAC
>NZ_JBHUWD010000072.1:0-2432 GCF_042670205.1 Luteimicrobium sp. NPDC057192
CCGCCCCGGACTCGACTCCGAGGTAGCGCGTCTCGCCCGAGGTAGCACGGAATCCGCGCTACCTCGGGCGAGAAGCGCTACCTCGCGGGGACGTCGGGCGCCGCGCCTCGGACGCAAGCGGCTGCGGGCCGTGGTCGGGAAACCGATTGCTGTTCCTGCAGCCGATCGACCGACGCACTCCCCATCAGGCATTGCGGGAAAAGCGTTCTCTTTCGTCGGAAACCTGAGAAACCGATTGCCCAACGAGGGGTGCGGTGGCTACCGTCGAGGCTCGGGCAACGTCGCCCGCAGTCTCGATGGAGGACGCAGCAGATGCACCGTTCACGGCGAACGTCGCTGGTCGCGACACTCGGAGCCCTCACCCTCGGAGGCACCCTGATCGCGAGCGCTCCCGCGCTCGCCCAGCCGCACCCGACCGACCCCACCTGCACGGCCGCGAGCTCGCGCCTCCTCGGCACGAGCCCCACGACCCCGAGCAACCTCTGCGTGCCCGGCGCGGCCACCGACGCCACGAGCACGCTTCTCGTCTGGAACAAGCCCGAGTCGGCGTCCGTCGTCGACTACGAGGTCTACCAGGACGGCCGGCCGATCGGACGCTCGTCGGCCAACGCCGAGCAGCACACGCCGTCGCAGCAGTACGTCGACCAGTTCTACGCCGACGACGCGGACGGGTGGCACGTCAAGGTCCAGAACCACAGCTTCAAGGTCACCGGGCTGGCGCCGAACCGTGCCTACGCCTTCAGCGTCCGGGCCGTGCTCTCCGACGGCAGCCTGTCCGCGCCGTCGGGCACGATCCGCGTGACCACCGCCAAGAAGGCCCACCGATCGGTCGTGACCGCGCCGCAGTTCGGCGCCGTCGGCGACGGCACGACGGTGAACACGCGGGCGATCCAGAAGGCGATCGACACCTGCAGCGCGCCGAGCTGCACGGTCGTGATCCCGCGCGGCACGTTCCGCACGGGCGCGCTGTTCCTCCACAGCGACATGACGCTCGAGCTCGCGGACGGCGCGCGGCTCCTCGGGTCCGACGACTGGGCCGACTACCCGGTCGAGCAGGGCTACTACCTCTACCCGATCCCGACCCCGGTGCCGACCGAGGCGAGCTACACGGCCTACCTGCGCCCGCCGTCGCTGCTCAACGTCCGCCCGGACGACCTCGGCCGTGACGCCGCGGGCCGCGAGCCGGGCGCCGTGGCTCAGAACGTGCGGGTCGTCGGCCCCGGCGTCATCGACGGGGACGGCTGGAAGCGCACCGCGGCCGGCACGACGACCGACGAGACCGGGACCCAGCTCCCCGACTACGTCGCGTCGAGCGCCGCGAAGGTCGCGAACGACGGCATCCTCGCCGCGAACCAGGTCGAGCACGCCCGCGCGACGATCGACACGATCCCCGGCATCGTGAACCGGCCCGAGACCGTCTCCGACTCGTCGATCTACGGCCAGTACCGGTCGAGCATCGCGACGTTCATCGGCGTCGACGGCCTCTACCTCGACGGGTTCACGGTCGAGAACCCGGCCTTCCACGGCGTCATGGTCCTCGACTCGGCGAACGTGGGTGTCTACGGGACGCGCAACACGACGTTCGACACCAACAACGGTGACGCGATCGAGTTCGGCGGCACCCAGGGCGCCGTCGTCGCGAACAACTTCTTCGACGCGGGCGACGACGTCGTGAACTTCGCCGCCGGGCAGGGGCTCTACGGCGCGCAGGGGAACTCGTCGGGCGACGTGTGGATCTTCGGGAACTACGTGCGGCGCGGCCACGGCGGCGTCGCCATCGGCAGCCACACCGCCGCGTGGGTGCACGACGTCCTCGCCGAGGACAACGTGTTCAACCGGACCGAGACGGGTGCGCTGCGCATGAAGTCCACCTCCGACATGAACGGCGGCGCGCGCGACGTCGTGTTCCGCGACAGCGCGGTCGCGTGCATGAAGACGAGCGCGGTCATCGCCTCGCTCACCTACACCCAGTCGCCGTCGGGCTACGTGAGCGGGGAGTCGGCGACGTTCCGCGACATCCTCGTCCGCGACGTCAGCGTGGACTCGAACAGCTCGTCGACGTGCGGCATGGCGTCGAGCACCTCGAAGCCCGTCATCGACATCCAGGCGGGTCCCGCGAACGACGCGGACACCGTCGGGCAGTTCACGTTCGACGACGTCCGGTTCCGCAACGTGAACCCGACCGGGATCGAGGGCCTCACCGACTCCACGTTCCGGGACGTGTGCTTCGCGAGCGTGCTCGGCGGGGCGAACCCGTGGAACCTCGACGCCTTCTCGACCGGCAACACGTTCACGAACGTCTCCCCGGCCCCGGCCCCGGCCCCGGGCGGGGGTGGCCCGACGGGCACCTGCCGTTGACGGAGCGCGGTCGGCCCCCGCGCTGAGGTAGCGCCTTTCGCCCGAGGTAGCGCGTACTCCGTGCTACCTCGGGC
>NZ_JBHUWD010000073.1:0-2297 GCF_042670205.1 Luteimicrobium sp. NPDC057192
CTACTCACGGAATATCTCTTCCTGCCGGTACTGAGATGTTTCACTTCCCGGCGTTCCCTCCACACACCCTATATATTCAGGTGCAGGTGACCACACATGACTGTGGCCGGGTTTCCCCATTCGGACATCCTCGGATCACGGTTCGTTTGCCAACTCCCCGAGGCTTATCGCAGGCTACGACGTCCTTCTTCGGCTCCTGGTGCCAAGGCATCCACCCTGTGCCCTTAAAAACTTAACTCAACAACAAAATTGCAGAAACCACGGACACACACCACAACGGGCATGCAATCTGTGATTCTCAAAGATGCTCGCGTCCACTGTACAGTTCTCAAGCAACCGACGATCCCGCAGCTGGCCCACACCTCACGGCGCGGCTCGCCTACGGCCCGCATCAGAAGCAACAACCACCACCCACCCCGGCCTCACGACCGGTCAGGCGGCCCACGGCCGTTCCCTCAGGACCCAACAGTGTGCTCATCGGCCCCACCCCCAGCCGGCCACCACCTTCCACACCAGGCCCCCGAAGGAACCCAGCAGTACTAGCAGCGACCGCACCCCAGGGGCACGACCTCGTCAATGTTCCACCCATGAGCAACCACCCGGCACACGTTCGGCACCGGCATGACCACCAACCCGCCCACCCACCCCGAACAGGGCAGACCGACAAGCCGGCAGCGCTCAACAGAAGCAAAAGCTCCTTAGAAAGGAGGTGATCCAGCCGCACCTTCCGGTACGGCTACCTTGTTACGACTTAGTCCCAATCGCCAGTCCCACCTTCGACCACTCCCCCCACAAGGGTTGGGCCATGGGCTTCGGGTGTTACCGACTTTCGTGACTTGACGGGCGGTGTGTACAAGGCCCGGGAACGTATTCACCGCAGCGTTGCTGATCTGCGATTACTAGCGACTCCGACTTCATGGGGTCGAGTTGCAGACCCCAATCCGAACTGAGACCGGCTTTTTGGGATTCGCTCCACCTTACGGTATCGCAGCCCTTTGTACCGGCCATTGTAGCATGCGTGAAGCCCAAGACATAAGGGGCATGATGATTTGACGTCATCCCCACCTTCCTCCGAGTTGACCCCGGCAGTCTCCCATGAGTCCCCGGCATAACCCGCTGGCAACATGGGACGAGGGTTGCGCTCGTTGCGGGACTTAACCCAACATCTCACGACACGAGCTGACGACAACCATGCACCACCTGTACACCGACCTTGCGGGGCGACCATCTCTGGCCGTTTCCGGTGTATGTCAAGCCTTGGTAAGGTTCTTCGCGTTGCATCGAATTAATCCGCATGCTCCGCCGCTTGTGCGGGCCCCCGTCAATTCCTTTGAGTTTTAGCCTTGCGGCCGTACTCCCCAGGCGGGGCACTTAATGCGTTAGCTGCGGCACGGAACTCGTGGAATGAGCCCCACACCTAGTGCCCAACGTTTACGGCATGGACTACCAGGGTATCTAATCCTGTTCGCTCCCCATGCTTTCGCTCCTCAGCGTCAGTTGCGGCCCAGAGACCTGCCTTCGCCATCGGTGTTCCTCCTGATATCTGCGCATTCCACCGCTACACCAGGAATTCCAGTCTCCCCTACCGCACTCTAGTCTGCCCGTACCCACTGCAAGCCCGAGGTTGAGCCTCGGGATTTCACAGCAGACGCGACAAACCGCCTACGAGCTCTTTACGCCCAATAATTCCGGACAACGCTTGCGCCCTACGTATTACCGCGGCTGCTGGCACGTAGTTAGCCGGCGCTTCTTCTGCAGGTACCGTCACTTGCGCTTCTTCCCTGCTGAAAGAGGTTTACAACCCGAAGGCCGTCATCCCTCACGCGGCGTCGCTGCATCAGGCTTGCGCCCATTGTGCAATATTCCCCACTGCTGCCTCCCGTAGGAGTCTGGGCCGTGTCTCAGTCCCAGTGTGGCCGGTCGCCCTCTCAGGCCGGCTACCCGTCGTCGCCTTGGTAGGCCATCACCCCACCAACAAGCTGATAGGCCGCGAGCCCATCCCCAACCGATAAATCTTTCCAACCCCCACCATGCAGTGGAAGCTCATATCCGGTATTAGCCCCGGTTTCCCGGAGTTATCCCAAAGTCAGGGGCAGGTTACTCACGTGTTACTCACCCGTTCGCCACTGATCCACCCAGCAAGCTGGGCTTCACCGTTCGACTTGCATGTGTTAAGCACGCCGCCAGCGTTCGTCCTGAGCCAGGATCAAACTCTCCGTAAATGTTTCAACGCCAACCAACCCCACCACCAAAGCAGCAGAACCAGTCAACAAACCATACGAAGAACACCCTCAAAA
>NZ_JBHUWD010000074.1:0-1418 GCF_042670205.1 Luteimicrobium sp. NPDC057192
CGCTCCGCCGGCCCGCGGCCGACCGCCGGGCCTGGGTCGGGTGCCCCGCCTGCGGGGAGCCCGGGCTCGCCTGCCGCGCCGCCGCCCCGACCCCGTGCTCGGCGGGCTGAGATCCCGTGCTCGGCCTAGCGTGGACGCGTGGCCGACGACGACTCCCCCGCGCGCTTCGCCTCCCTGCCCGTCCGCCCTCCGGTCCTGCCGATGCTGGCGAAGGCTGTCGCGGGAGTCCCGCGCGCCGTCGGCGACGCCGACGACGGCTGGTCCTACGAACCGAAGTGGGACGGCTTCCGCTGCATCGTGTTCCGCGACGGCGACGACGTCGAGCTCGGGAGCCGCAACACCAAGCCGCTCACGCGGTACTTCCCCGAGGTCGTCGAGGCGCTGCTCGCGGCGCTGCCGGAGCGGTGCGTCGTCGACGGGGAGCTCGTGGTCGTCCGGCCGGACGCCGCGGACGAGCAAGGAACCGGCACGCGCCTCGACTTCGACCGCCTCCAGGACCGCATCCACCCCGCCGCCTCGCGCGTGAAGCTCCTCGCCGAGCAGACGCCGGCGTCGTTGGTCGTCTTCGACCTCCTGGCGCTGGGCGACGACGACCTCACCGGGCGGCCGCTCGAGGAGCGCCGCAGGCTCCTGGAGGACGCCCTGGGCGACGCGAGCGGCACCCGGGTGACGTCCGCGGCGGACCTCACGACGTCGTCGGGCGTGTATCTCTCCCAGACCACGCGCGACCCGGACGAGGCGCAGCGGTGGTTCGAGGTGTTCGAGGGCGCGGGGCTCGACGGCGTCGTCGCGAAGCCGCTCGCGTCGACGTACCAGCCCGACAAGCGCGGCTGGACGAAGATCAAGCACGAGCGGACCGCGGACGTCGTCGTCGCGGGGTACCGGCTGCACAAGACGTCGACGGACGAGCGGCCGCTGCTCGGTTCGCTGCTCCTCGGCCTGTACGACGACGACGGCACCCTCCACCACGTGGGCGTCGCCGCGTCCTTCACCACGGCCCGGCGCGCGGAGCTGGTCGACGAGCTCAAAACCCTCGAGATCCCGCTCACCCAGCACCCGTGGGCGCGCTGGCAGACCGACGCGACGTCCGGGGACTCGCGGCTGCCGGGCGGGGTCTCGCGGTGGAACGCGAAGAAGGACCTGTCGTTCGTGCCGCTCGACCCCGTGCTCGTCGCCGAGGTCCGGTACGAGCACATGGAGGGCGACCGGTTCCGGCACACCGCCCGGCTCGTCCGGTGGCGCGACGACCGCGACGCCGAGACCTGCACGTACGAGCAGCTCGAGGAGGTCGCGCGCTACGACCTGGCGGACGTCCTGCGCTGACCACTCCCACGCGCTGCCCGCCCCGCTGAAGTACCCCGGCATCCGGCATACCTCGCGAGGTACCCGGGATGCCGGGGTACCTCGCGAGGTATGCC
>NZ_JBHUWD010000075.1:0-1371 GCF_042670205.1 Luteimicrobium sp. NPDC057192
GTACACACCGCCCGTCACGTCACGAAAGTCGGTAACACCCGAAGCCGGTGGCCCAACCCTTGTGGAGGGAGCTGTCGAAGGTGGGACTGGCGATTGGGACGAAGTCGTAACAAGGTAGCCGTACCGGAAGGTGCGGCTGGATCACCTCCTTTCTAAGGAGCATCTAGATTCTCTTCGGGGAATCCAGAGACCATTTCGTCGGCAAATGTTCGACGGTGGTTGCTCATGGGTGGAACGTTGACTATTCGGCACGACAGGTTGTTTTTGCGAGTACTGCTTCGGCGTGGAAAGTGAGAAGGATCGGTCGGGTCGGGCACGCTGTTGGGTATCTGAAGGTATGGCCGTAAGGCTGCCTTCGGTTGCCGGCCCCAGTGCACTCGGGTTTTTCCCGGGGTGATGGGTGGCTGGTCGTTGTTTGAGAACTGCACAGTGGACGCGAGCATCTGTGGCCAAGTTTTTAAGGGCGCACGGTGGATGCCTTGGCACCAGGAACCGATGAAGGACGTGGGAGGCCACGATAGTCCCCGGGGAGCTGTCAACCAAGCTTTGATCCGGGGGTTTCCGAATGGGGAAACCCGGCAGTCGTCATGGGCTGTCACCCGCTGCTGAACACATAGGCAGTGTGGAGGGAACGAGGGGAAGTGAAACATCTCAGTACCCTCAGGAAGAGAAAACAACCGTGATTCCGGGAGTAGTGGCGAGCGAAACCGGATGAGGCCAAACCGTATGCGTGTGATACCCGGCAGGGGTTGCGCATGCGGGGTTGTGGGATCTCTTTTGTCAGTCTGCCGGCTGGGCGGCGAGTCAGAAACCGTTGATGTAGGCGAAGGACATGCGAAAGGTCCGGCGTAGAGGGTAAGACCCCCGTAGCTGAAACATTAACGGCTCGTTTGAGAGACACCCAAGTAGCACGGGGCCCGAGAAATCCCGTGTGAATCTGGCGGGACCACCCGCTAAGCCTAAATATTCCCTGGTGACCGATAGCGGATAGTACCGTGAGGGAATGGTGAAAAGTACCGCGGGAGCGGAGTGAAATAGTACCTGAAACCGTGTGCCTACAAGCCGTGGGAGCGTCGCTGTGCTTGCACTGCAGTCGTGACTGCGTGCCTTTTGAAGAATGAGCCTGCGAGTTTGCGGTGTGTTGCGAGGTTAACCCGTGTGGGGAAGCCGTAGCGAAAGCGAGTCCGAATAGGGCGATTTAGTAGCGCGCTCAAGACCCGAAGCGGAGTGATCTAGCCATGGGCAGGTTGAAGCGGAGGTAAGACTTCGTGGAGGACCGAACCCACCAGGGTTGAAAACCTGGGGGATGACCTGTGGTTAGGGGTGAAAGGCCAATCAAACTTCGTGATAGCTGGTTCTCCCCGAAATGCA